>MGCV01000001.1 GCA_001790575.1 Candidatus Saccharibacteria bacterium RIFCSPHIGHO2_12_FULL_47_17
TTTTGGCAGTTCAAACAACGTCAAGCAAATCATCGCCGATAGCGGCCTTTACGAGACGATTGTGCCTAGCGCCCTCGACCAAGTTAATCAAGAGAAAAAACAGGTTGGCGAATCAACTGATGTACCTTTGACCGATGCGGCCATCAAAGAGGCCGCCCAGCGGGCCATCACGCCAGCTTTCTTAAAACAAAATGTCGAAACTGTAATTGACAGCCTGTATAAGTGGCTGGAAGGCAAAACCGCCCAGCCGGATTTTGTGATTGATCTGGCACCGATTAAAGCTAATCTAGCCGATTATGTGGCCGAGACTATCCAGCAGCGATTAATTGGCTTGCCGGTTTGCCCAACCAACACGTCAGCTCAAAATTTTGACTACTATAACGCTGGCTGTTTGCCAAAAGGCGTCAGTGCGGCAGCGGCCGCCGGGCAGGTTAAGAACGAAATTGCTAACAGCCAGGACTTTTTGGGCGACACCACTTATACGGCAGCCGATATAAAATCGCCCGATGGCAACAAACCAATTTTTTCAGGTCAACTAAAAGATGTGCCACGAGCTTTCCAAGGCTTCAAAGCCTCGCCACTTTATCTAGCAATACTGGCAGTTGTAGCCGGACTTGGCGTGATACTTTTAAGCACCAGCCGGCGCAGAGGCATCAGGCGAGTTGGCATAACTTTGTTAACGATTGGTGTTCTGGTCCTGCTGTTCGCCTGGCTGCTAAATTACGGTTCCAATCGAGGCTTAAGGGACTTTGACTTCGAGAACAAGGTTTTGCAGGATAATGTAAGTTCGCTCATTACGGATGTTTCGCAAGCGATTGGTAAAAGCTATTGGACTATTGGCGGCATTTACGCCGGCGTGGGGGCGCTGGCCATTTTGGGAGCAGTATTTATTGGCCGCGGCAAGAAAAAGACCGAGCCGGTTACTGCCCATGAAGGAAAAGCCGCCGAACCGACTGATGTCAAACCCGACGAATTTATCGAAACGCCGGCCGAACCCAAACCTCAACCAGCGGCCAGGCCAGTGCTTGAGCCCAAAAAGCCAATGGCCAAGCCAAAACCGAAAGCCAAACCAACCGTCCGCAAAATCAAAATTAGCTAATTTGCGGAATCGGATAAAAATGTTAATCTTATCTATTAAGTATTAGAAGGGGCTTAATGACACCCAGACCTGAAGAACCAAAAAGTTTATTTCCTAACTTAGATTTGACCAGTCAGCAGCTGGCTCTGGCCGAGGAGGCATATCTAGCTAGTTTGCGGCTAGAAATGGCAGAACATGGCGCTGCGCTTTCGCCTGATGGCGAGATTGAATACGATCTGGCTCTAGGTTACGAGGTTGAAGTCCGGCTCAGGCCAGGAACTTATATACCAGGCACAGTTTTCATAAAAATTTTTGACGAGGCAACGGGAGAGGAGCAGTCTGAGATTGAGAAGCGTCGCAAACTAAGACCCGAACTTACCTTGCGAGTCGCTGGTTACCTAGCAGTCGATACTAAAGCCGATATTCCGATCGCCTTAAGCACACCAGGACGATTAATACCCCAAGATTTAGATCTGGCCCCGATTTTAATAAGGCCCAAGGACGTGTTTTTTGCTGTCGATCCTGCTCCTGAAAAGCCAGCTCTTGAAGCAATTCACATTCCAAAGCGTAAAAAATCAAAAAACACGGAACTCCCGAATAATGGAGGTGTTCCTCCGATTGTCGGTGATATGTAGACTAGAGACTTTGGGTTTAATGAAAGAGGTTTTTAGTGATGCTCAACGAGTTTAAGAAGTTCATTCTGCCTCGGCAAAATCCCCCGCGAAGCCACCGAATGCATGCACTGCACTTCAACCATGCCCAAAAAATAAAGCCTTCTTAGTTGCCACAAAATTGAACCGATCGGTTTAATTTTGTGGCATGGTCTGAATACGACCCGAGATAGGTTGCATAGGGTGTAACCCTATGCTTATGCGGAGATTTCTTACGCGCTGGGTGCGAAATTCTTAACTGATTAGTTTAGGTTTCTGGGTTATTTTGGAGTTTCCTCGGAAAGGAGGGCTTATGATGTCGAAAATAAATTTGCTTAAAGAACCTGATGGATGGCGAGCCTCGATTGAAAAATGGGGTCACACTTTTGCGGTGGACGGTTTTTTTTGAAGACGAGATAGAAGCCACGCGGGCGGCGCTGGTTACTTCGCGGCAGATCCAGCTTTAGCCAGTTTTGGCTTATCTTTGGTTCTGTGAGCTTCGGCAAGCGTTTTTTTATCACGGGCAATTAGCCAAATAGAACCTAGAAGTACAGCCGAGGCGGCCAGTTGGGTAGCGGTTAGGCGTTCGCTTAGCCAGTAATAGCCGACGAAAATTGCCGAAAGTGGCCAGGCCAATTCCAATATGGCGGCCCGTGATGCAAGCACGAACTTCAAGCCATAGTAGTAGATTGCCAAAGCCACCAGGCCTGTCGAAAAGGTAATGGCGACAATGTATTTCCACTGGCTAGCGGTCAGCGCGCCGAGCGAACCACTACTGCCGGAAAGCCAAACAAAAGCTAATGCGAAAAGTGGCGTGAAGCCGAAGCGGGCCGCCGTCACATGAAGCGGCGATGTGTCCTTAAGCGCGTATCTGGAAAAAGCCGTGGAAACGCCCCAGCTGGCCGCCGCGCCGATGGCGAAGAGGGCGGCTACGGCCGTGCCGGTTCCGGTTGAGAAATTAACCGTCAAACTGGGAAAGGTTACAACGTAAGCGGCGGCCAGCGCGATAACGCTCAAAATGATGAATCTTTTATTCAACCGTTCGCGCAGCAGTGCGGCGGCGGCCGCTATGGCAAAAATCGGATTCAATTGTTGCAGCAAAACGACGACTGAAAACGAAATGTAATTAACGCGGCCAAGGGCAGCGGTGTAGGCAATGGTGCCAACGGCGCCTGACAAAAATGAAACCAGGCCGATTGATAGCCACTGCTTCTTCGTCAGTTTTTTAAAGGCTTTGAAAGTGGCGATGATAATTGGCAAAAGAAGCACAAAACCAAAGATATGTTCCCAAAAGACAATGACCGACGGCGGTAGGCTGTAAAGATGCCGCCGTAGCAAACCATCCAAGCTCCAAAGTAGCGACGCCGCAATTACCAAAAGCGGCGCAAATTTAATATAGTTCAGAAGAGTTCTCCTTTCTGTCTCCGAAAAGACACCCAGCACCTATCGCGATAGGTGCTGGGTCCCGACTATACGGTCGGCCCATGAATCACACACGGTCGTGCCACTAAAATAGCGACTTGACGGCTTTACGTCCGATTGGCGAATTACACGCCACCCACGAAGAATTAATTGTTAATACAAACATTATAACTTAAGCGGAGCTGGCCGGGTTGAGGCTTTACTTTTCCGTTTATGGTTATAAAATGGGTTTGGGTATTTGGAGACAAAGACGGAAGGAAATAAAGAATGGGCCAGTTTGCTGCTGGTCGGCCGATGGTTGGCAACGATTTCATCGTGCCTACCAGAATCATGCCGGTCAAGCCGGCGGTGGTCAATCTGCCGCCACAGCCCCAGGAAATGTACATCGACGAATCGGTGCTTGATTCGCTCGTCATTGCTGATGTTGCCCAAACGCCTAAAATCTTCGAGGCTGGTAAACCGTTTTCTTTCTTCAAAGTACTACTTATGGGCGTGGTCATGGCCGCCGTGGCAATCATTGCTTGGAGTTTTTTGAGCCCGCTGTTTTCTCGTTCAGGTGTCAACTTGACACAGCCAGTTCCTGCCGTGGTAGCCGATCTGGTTAGTATCCATAATCAAAAAGTAAGTTTTGCATTGGCGGATAAGACATTCACTGCGGCCCCCGCCGACATCGAGAAATGGATCAGCAACGACATATCGGCTGAGGGGCAGCTCATCGTCAACACAGAAGCAGTCAAAGCCTATCTGAGTGAGCTGGCCGCGCCGTACTACAAGGAAGTGCTTAACAAAATTGTAACGGCTGATGGACAAGTTTTAGCCCAAGGTAAGGATGGAGCCAAACTGGATACCGACGGCGCTTATACCCAAATTTCCAATAGTCTTTTGTCTGGGCAGGGCATGAATTTTAATTTGGCGATCGTACCTGTAGTTTCGCAGACACTGACCCCAGCTGACATCGACAAACTAATTCTGATCAACACCACCACCAAACGACTGTACGCCTACGAGTATGGCAAGGAGATCAAAAGCTTCCTGGTAACAGCCGGGCAGAAGGGCGCTGAGACACCAATAGGGCAATTCAAAGTCACACATAAGATACCCTTACAGGATATGGCCGGCATCACTCCAAACGGAACGCGCTACAACCAGCGCGACGTAAAGTGGGTCAGTTATATAATTGACGAGCAAAATATCGCCATTCACGGCAATTACTGGCGACCACGCAGCGTTTTTGGTAACCAGAACACCTCAAACGGCTGTGTCGCCCTGCCCGATGAAGAGGCCAAGTGGATATATGAGTGGGCGCCGGTCGGCACAATCGTCATCACCCAAACCTAGCAGCTGTATAGAATTAATCTCTTAAGAATGCTAGAATTAACCCCTGTTAAGCGTCCTCGTAGTTCAATGGATAGAACACTGGCTTGCGGAGCCGGCGATAGAGGTTCGAATCCTCTCGAGGGCACCAAATGCAACTTCAACCCTCTCTTCAAGAGGGATTAAATGACATTTGAACACCAGGTAGATTCGAACCTTACCGCCTGATGAAAATTAAGTTTTTACAGCCTAATACAGTACGAGGTAGCTAGTGTTCAGCTAGAGTGAACTCAGAGTGCCACTGGCACTCTTCGGGTTCGAATCCTCTCGAGGGCACCAAAGCAAAAGCTTTATAGACATATCGAAAAATTGGTGCAAAATTAGGTTATGGCGAAAAATAAAGAATTTGAATCAACTAGAAAACTAGTAATTTTAAGCTTTGTAATGGTCCTATTGCTACCGCCCTTAGGCATAATTCTCGGAGCTATTGCTCTTTATCTCTCAAGGGGATATAAAGGCAGCAGAATAAGAAAATGGGCAGTAGTTAGCATAATAATCAATTTACTCGTAGGTGTGTCCTTTTATTACTTTTTGTACAAGATAGGCTGGCTTTTCTGTGAAGTAGACTGTGGTATCTAGCTACGTAACCATGACTAAAATTCTAACCTCGTCTACTACGCTGTACCAAGCTTTCTGCAAAACAAAAGCAATTATCAATTCACGATTTTCAATTATCGCTGGTGCTAGAAGCGCAATCGGCGGGTGAGACGTTCGATGCTGTCTAGGCCGCGTTCTTCGTAGGCTAAATACTGGCCTAGCATATTGACTATCTTTTCCTCGTCGTGAGCCGCAAAGTAGGCCGAAATTAGCGGCATAAATTTTTTGACCGGCACTAGGTTGAGGCTGTAAAGATCACCTTCGCGGATGATGGCGAAGGACTTGAATTGGCTAAACGAATATTGTTTGTCACCGGCGCTAAAGCCATCTGACGAAAGCTTGTAAGTTATTTCCTTCGGCTTATTCATCGAGAAAATGCCCACAACAATGCCCACGACAACGGTTATGACGGCCGCGAAGATGTCTTTGGTTAGAAAATAGACCACGGCCGCCAGCATGGCTGTGCCAAATATCAAAACCGTGTACCAACCGGTGCCGCGGCTATGATCAATGTACTCTGAGGCTGTCCATTCAATTTCGGCAAGGAGCCTTTTTTTAGGCCGTGGCTCTGCCGAACTGTTGCGGCTGCCCAAATCTGGAGTTTGGCCTTTTGTTTGGCCATCGGGTTTATAGTCCCAAGAGGCGTTTTCTTCTGCTGTCATCCCGATTAGACCTCCGCTCCGCGGCAGATTTCTACCAAAATCTTAGGTCTAACGGGATAGACCCCGTTAGAAATCTGATTCTGCTCTGGCAAATCAGAAATTTTTGTTAAAAAGTTATTTCTAATCGGGGTCATGCTAATGGTTATTGTAGCGTAAAGTTACCCCAATTTGTCGTCCTAAAGTGTTTATTGATATACTTGATGACCCTATAATGTATTGGGAAGGGTGACCGAGTGGCTGAAGGTACTGGTCTTGAAAACCAGCAAGCGAAAGCTTCGTGGGTTCGAATCCCACCCCTTCCGCCATTCGACAGGCTCATCTTTCGACCCTGAGGCTCAAGATCGAAGGGTGGTAAACCAGAGAGTCGGAGAATGGCTGCAGCCTAAACAAATTTGAAAGATCCTGCAAAGCAGATTCTTTCGAATTTGAGAGGAAGAGGCGACCTGAGGTTGAAAGTAAGCAAGCTTGCGCGCTTACGGAAACCGAACGTCGACTCTGACGAGGAGAGGTACCCAAGTGGTTGAAGGGGACGGTTTGCTAAATCGTTAGGGGGATGCAAGTCCCCGCGAGAGTTCGAATCTCTCCCTCTCCGCCATTTTTTGTTGTCCGACCCTTGTGGTCGGGACGGCATAAAATCACAGAAAGGAAATTCGAATCGAGCGGTCAGCGGCTTTAGCCGATGATTAGCGAGAGGCCGTAAGGAGTGAAGCGCGCAGAAGCTACTAGCTTCGAGCACTGGAGCGACGGAATAGCGCTAAGGCGCGTCATCTCTCCCTCTCCGCCATGTACCGTCCGGTACATGGCTCCGCCAATACTCCTTATGTTTTATGTCTATATACTTCTGTGTAGCGATGGACACCTGTACGCTGGTTTTACTGAAGATTTACGAAGCCGGCTTGCCAAACATGAACAAGGAGAGATTCGGTCCACAAAAACTCGTCTTCCTGTGAAACTTGTATTCTTCGAAGGATATATAAATAAATACGATGCCCTGAGAAGAGAAAAGTATTTCAAAACTTCGAAAGGAAAGACTAGTTTGCGTACAATGCTAATAGAAACACTAGGTTGACTTTTTAACATAAGTGTGTTAGTATAGAGCTATGTCCGAAAGACGAAAACTTAAAAGAAACTTAGCCGCCGGAACAGCCGCCTTTCTATTAGCCGCTGGAGTGGCTGGTAAAGCTGAGGCCAGAACTGACGCACCACACTCAGGCGCAAAAATAGAAACCGCTGCCGGTCATGAACCCTATAAATCCCTTGAGCAATTAACTGCTGAAACGGTTGCGGAACTTAAGGCTGGCGAACCAATTAATTTTTACTATGGAAAAGTCCATATTTACGAACGGGATGGTAGTGGGAAGAAATTTATTATCAGAAACCCTATTCTAATCCCGCGAACCGAGCATCCTGAGCATCCTAACCGGGTCGCTAGCCCAGAATACGCATTAGGCTATTTTAGACCAGAAGCCACAGCAATAGATAACAAATCTAACTTGGGAGGGCTTTGGAAGCTGCAAGTCATTGATTTTCGTCGCTTAATGAAATTTGTACCGAACTCAAATCGGCATGCAGAGCGGGGTAAAAGTGTAGATGTAATTGGTCAGGCCAAATTCAAGTTCGAAAGTTATGGTTTGGATATATATAATCCAATGACGCCGAGTGGCTCTCCGTTAATCGACCATTCTCAGCCGAAGCCTTGGCCTTGGCCTTGGCATATTCTTATTGGCATTGGCGAAAAGCCATAACCTAAAGGCGTTTGGCGAAGATGAGGGCATCAACGCGTTTGGCGCCGGCTTGGCGAAATGTTTTAGTGGCGCCGCGGAGCGTGGCGCCGGTAGTAACTACATCATCAACCAATAAAATATTTCGGTCTTTTATTAAATAAGGCAGGCGCACATAGTATTTACCTTCGGTTTGCTTAAGTCGGACGTCGCGGTGGGCGCCAAGTTGCCGCGTTTGGCCGAGTCGGCCCAGTGCATCAATGGTCGCAAGTCCAGTTTTGCGGCTTAAGACCCTGGCCAGCAGTTTGGTATGTTCAAAACCGCGCTGACGGCGGCGGCTAGTGGCTGTCGGTATGGGAACGATCAGATAGTTTAGCTTTGCAAGTTCGGCTTTGGTTAAAAAATCATGCAGTGTCTGGTTCATAATCTCGGCTATGTTATCAGCAGCCGTCCGCAGGCCGGAGAATTTATAAACATTAATTAATTTTTTGGCAGCGCCCTCGTAATTTGTGCTTATCCAAACATAGCGCGGCGAGTCTTTTCGACATGAAGAGCAAGTCCGACCACCGGCACTGGTAGCGCCGCAGGACCAGCAACGCTCACCATACGTTATGATTTCGGCGCTGCTGCAGGCTAAGCAAAACGCAGTCCCCTCAACACCGCAGCTGATGCACTCCGGCGGCGCAACCAAACCAATGACTGCTTCCAAGATACTCACGAGAGACCTTCTTCGGAGGCAATGAACCCATGCGACAAGTGTTCAATGTTCAATGAATGGTCAATGGAGTAATGGTTTAAATGGATTGAATCATTAAGGGCATTAGCTGTATTCATTCGTCCATTGGGCATTAATTAAATAATTGTGAATTGGAAAATGAGAAATGTAAAATGGCTACGTTTAACGTAGCCTGTTGTAATTATTGTGCAGTGTAACATGTTGCATATCCCTGGGTTAAGCGGTTATACTTTGATTAACACAAAAAGGCAAATTAACTAAAACTGATAAGTTTGGAGGGAATTTATATGGCTAAGGCCAGCCAACAGCAAGATGATTTATTGATGGGCGATGATATCACCGCCGCTTTTTTGAGTGAGGACGAAGCTGCAACTGCTGATGAGGCTGCTGAACCCGCAGCCGCCGAAGACGAAAATTGGGACGAAGAACCAGTTGCCGGACAATTAGCGGTTGATGTCTACGAAACCAAAGAAAAGCTAGTTGTCAAAGGCCGCGTGGCCGGCGTCAATAAGAACGATCTAGATGTCAGCATTTCTGATAACACACTAACTATCAAGGGCACCTTGAGCTCGGGATCTGAAGACGACGTTGAAAATTACTTTTTGCAGGAATGTTACTGGGGCGAGTTTAGCCGCAGCATTGTTTTGCCGGTGCCTGTTAAAGAAGACGAGATTGAAGCCGTGCTTAAAGACGGCGTACTGACGATATCATTTGCCAAGGTCAAACAAGACACAGTCAAGAAAATCCAAGTGCTTTAAGCTGAAAGCTGAAAGTCCTTAGCCTAAAGCTTTTTAATAAAGCCGCTGAGCAATTTTTGTATTTCTTGTACTTTTTCAATTAATCTATTGCTTTCTTGAAGGTTAATGTAGCCAAGCTTATCCGCAATTAGGAGCATCGACTCGACTTCAACCGCAGATCCCTTAGCAATCAACAAGAAATTTCGGAGTGACTTGTCGCTTCTACGAGCATAACCTTCCGCAATGTTATTTGGAATGGATAAACCCGCACGTTGTATCTGATCGCGGAAACTAAAGTCTTTAAGATTTCGGAATTGCTTGTAAACCTCAGTCGAGAAATCGCCCGCCTTTTGCCAGACTATTAAATCTCTAAAGGACTGAGTCGCCATAGAAAAATATTAACAACCAAACGGTCTTAAACCATGAGCTTTAAGCTTTTAGCTTTTGGCTTTTGGCCTTAAGCTTGGGTTAGCCGGTGATTTGGCGCAGGACGAAGCGGACCATGATTTGGGCTAGAGCTACAATTATCAAGCCGATGATGGCGTAGAGGATGGTGTTTTTGGCGCTGGTGACGGAGGTGTCGCTACCGCCGGAAGTTATGTAGCGCAGGCCGCCAATGATAATCATGACTACGGCGACAATGCCGACGATCAACGACAGAGTATTAATAACTCCGCGAATAACTTTGTTAAATTTTTCAACGCCTGTATCGCCGGCTGCCTCGCAGTTGCCATCGCTTAGTTTAAGATTAGAGCCAGCACATAGGCCTTCCTGAATGACTTGCGAAGTTTCTTGTTGGGAAGTATCTTGGGCGCTGGCCGTGGAATTTAAGGCCACAAAGCTAAAGACAGTTAGCACAAAAAAACTGCCAGCTATTAATAAGAATCGTCTAAAAGCACCCATGCCTCAAATTATAGGGCATGGGTGCTTGGGATTCTAGGAAAGTCTAGGTAGTACCTTTTAGAACAAACTGGACGACGGCTTGGGCTAATGCCACGATGATCAAACCGACGATGGCGTAGAGAATGGTGTTCTTGGCAGCTGTGACACTTTCTTGTTTACCGCCACTGGCCACGTAGCGCAGACCGCCATAGATGATCATGATGACAGCCACGATGGCGATTACTGCCGATAGGATGTTGATAACACTCTTGATTTTAGTTCCAAGATTACCTTCTTGGCCGGCTCCAAGTGTACATGCCTCACCTTTAAGAGTCTTGCCGGTGCCTGCACTAGTTATGACTGCATCCGAACCACATATTAAGCTGCCCTTTATACCTTGCTCAACAGTGTTGCTTTGGGCGTAGGCTGGGACCGCCAAGGCAACCGGTGCCACTAGAGTTAGTACTGAGGCCAGGACAATTAATTTCTTTTTTATTTTTTGAATCATTTTCAATCCTTTTAAGAATTATTAACTATAAGCAGTTTATATCACAACTATACAAGGTTTGGCAATGCATGTTCACTGTCCGCCGCCCGTCCTTGGAGCATTGGCTCCGGTATTCGATGAACTTGTAGAGGAGGTAGCTTCGGTGGCCTCGCGCAGAACAAAGTGGACGATGGCTTGAGCGAGCGCTACTACAATTAAGCCGATGATGGCATAAAGGATGGTGTTTTTGGCAGCCGTAACGTTTTCTTGTTTGCCGGCGCTGGCGACGTAGCGGAAGCCGCCTATGACAATCATTATTACGGCGACGATAGCCACGATAGCCGACAAAACGTTAAGTATCTTTTTAATCGTGGCGCTCAATTTGCTGCCGGATTCGGCAGAAATATCACTGACTTCTTGACCCGTTACGTCTTGCCCAGCCGCACCGCTGGCACCACACTGAAGAGCTTCCTGGGCGTTGGCTGGCTTATTACAGTCAATCGCAAAAACCTGAGTTGGCGCCCAAACAGACATCGACATCATAATGACAAGACCAGTTAGGATTCGGGCAATAAGTAACTTCATAACCATAATATTACACGACTCATGTTAGCCAATTATCCTTGTGTTGATGAAAGTCACGATCAGCCAGGCAAAGGCCACGATGACCATGCCGGTTAAGGCGCTGGTAATGATGCTGCGGGCTTGGCGGGCTCGGGTTGGACTATCGGTGGCCCGTTGACCGCCAATGCTGCCGCCGGCGGTGACGAAGACATAGCCGCCATAAACAATTAAAATGGTGCCGCCAACCGCCGCTACCAGCGCAAAGACATTGGCAACCTGTTGGAGTATGCCGTCAGGGCCGGCAATCGGGTTTTGGCCGGAGGCCTTTTGCTCCTGAACCTGTTGACAAGCTGGGCTGCTTTGGGCCGCGCCGGTTTTGCAGGCATCCTCAAACAAATCTTCGGCGCTAGTTTTTGGAGCGAATATAAAAAATGCAAATAGGCTTAATATAATCAGACTGAGCAATTTAAATCTGAACATCATTTGCGGAGTCCTCCGATTATGATATTAACTAACAATGCCGCCGAGGCGACAATGATCAGGCCGATGACCGCATAAATCACACTGTTGCGGGCCTTGGCAATGTTTTCGGGATTATCGCGGGCAAAAACTAGGCGCATGCCAGACAGGACTATCCAGACTACTGCGAAAGCACCGATGATGGCAAAGGCGATGTTAATTGTAAGTTTTAAAGTATCGTCTTTGGCTTCCGGCAAAGCCCCCCTCTCGACGATTCCCTGAAGTGCAAAAAATATTAAACTTTTCATCCCATTAGCTCCAGAAAACGCTTAACTCTATTCTTTAGATAACGTTTGCCAGGTCCTGTTTTTAGAAATTTCTCCCTAGCTCTGGCATCAGTTGAATTTAAACAAGCTTCATAATATATCAATTGATATGGACCGCGCTTGTTGGTGGACCTGGTTTTATTTTCCAGATGTTCGGTTAAGCGTTTTTTTAGGTCGAACGTGAAACCAGTATAAAAACCTCCGTTGTTCGTATTGCGCAGTACGTAAACGTAACTCATGCTGGAGCTAACGGGATAGACCCCGTTAGAAGTCTGATTCGCTGTAAGCAAGTCAGAAATTTTTGATAAAAAGTTATTTCTAATCGGGGTCATTTGGTTAAGCTATTACCGATAAAGGCTACAAATAGTGTAGCGGTGAAGGCTATACCTAAGCCAATCAAGGCGTTGTAAATACCCTTCCGAGCCGAGGCGGCTTTCTCCGGATTACCTTGAGCGGCAATGTATTGAATACCGGCTACCATTATCATTATGACCGCCGCAAAGCCGGCAATCCGCAGCAGCATATCTAAAACCGCCAAGCCAACCGGGAAGACACTGGTAGGAAATGTCACATATGGCACACACTGATTAAGTGCGTCAACTTTGAAGGTGTTCATGTATTGCCACCAATGAGGCAGGAAGAAAAAGCTGTTCTCATTAAGCTTGGCAAGTTGGTCTGCCGTACAAGCTCCGCCGGGCTTGCCAGCAGGTATAGTAGCGGCGAAGAATAAAATCTTATCGATATATAAATAAAGTGCGCTATACATTATGGTGTCTTGCTATTAAATATGCCTCCGGGGATTAACCACTGCAGGAAAGTAAACATCAGAATAAAAACGACAAGGGCAATCAGGGCATTATAGATGCGTTTTTTGGCAGCTGTTACGGCCTCGGCCTTGTCGCCGGCCATGGAATATTGAATACCGCCAAGAATAATCACGCCAGTTATTACCACTGCCACCAAGCCGCTCAAAAATTTAACTATGGTGTTTATACGCTTGATTATAGGGTTGGCTTCGGAAACTGCGTATTGAGCTAAGCAGTCCCTAAATTGTTTTTCTCCTTTGTCAGTAGAGCGGTCCGTATTCAAACAATCCTTAGGAGTGTTAGCCACACAATCTTTGACTTTTAAGCCTTCCGGGTCTTTTTCAGTATCGACAAATTTTTGGCAAGCCGGGTAGGTCGTCGCGGACAAAGGTCCTGGATCAGGAGGAATGACCGCTTGTGCGTCTGGAATCAGAACGAGTGAAAAAATAAAGGATAGTACAAATGCCCAAGCAAGCCCAATTAATTTTTTTTGAATAAGTTTTATTTTTGACATAAGAGCGGCTTTCGCTACTTATAAGAAAATATACCATAATCGGGTTCCATAAACACTTTTCCTTTGCGCAAAAACATCTATACAACACTTTACGATTATGCTATATTGCCAGCAGCTTACACAGCCAAAATGAAAAACCTCAGAAAAATCATTCTAAAGCTTGGTTTATTTATTGGCCTAATCGGCTTTTTGAGTGTTTTCTTGCTTTCCACCAAACAGGCTAATGCAGCAATTGTGCCGTCGGATTTAACCAAAGGCAGTTATACATTTCAAGACGGCGGCAATATAACGGCTGTTTATCCTAGTGGCACAGTCAAATTTATTGACAATAATCCTTTTGACTCAACTCGTAACTTTAAGCCAGATTCTTCCGCTAGCCTATGTAATTCAGAAATAAACATTACCGATAAGGACCTATCAGCTCCGGAGGTGGCAGCTGAAGTAAAGCTTAACTATTTAGTAGGGGCTGGTCAGTGTCCTAAAGAAAATCAAGTAGTTATCAATCCTAAAATAGCAACTAATGGCGTAGCCAATAAAACGCTTGGGTGGAATGGCGCTAATATTGCTACCTTAGCAGGGACTAAAGACCAAAGAACATTTGAGCCGGGTCTTAATGTTGACGAAGTTGACGGCGTTCCCAGCGTCTATATAAGTCCGGACGGCGATGGCAGCTGCCAAAGTAATGGCGTAGTTAAGTTAACCAGTGCCAGCGAAGGTAAATATTACAAAATCAAGTTCATTGCGTTCGGTGGTGATCTGCCTAAGGAAATTGATGGTGTCGTTGAACAGGAAAACTGCACGATTGACCATGTCTATTCAGTTATTCTCAAAGGGACGCCAGATACAAATGCCGGCGGCGGTCCTAGTGAAACCGGAGCTGGTGGAGGGACGTGCAGCAGTGTTGCTGAATGTCTAAAAGATGAAAGTAGGGGGGATTCATCAGCTTGTGTAGCCAATAGCAGCACGACTATGGAATGGCTTTTATGTCCGATTATCACGGCCATCAGTAAATTTACTGATGAAATAAATAATTTTGTTGAGGGTCAACTGCATTTTAGAGTTAATCAGCTTTTGCCGGCCACTGGCCAAGTCAATAAAGCCTGGGTAATAATTAAAAATCTTGTCTCCGGTTTGGTTGTAATACTAATGCTTATTATGGTTATATCCCAGGCCATCGGCGGCACGTTTTTTGATGCTTACACGGTTAAAAAAATGTTGCCGCGACTCGTCATAGCTGTCATTGCTATGCAGTTTTCTTGGGTACTTGGCACCTGGCTGATTGGCTTAGCCAATGATTTGGGCGAGGGCTTGAAGCAAATTATGCTAGCGCCGTTCGGCGGTGGCGGCAATATGGACCTACCAAGTATTATGCACCACCTGGACGGCACTTATCCGGCAGTCACTACTGTTGCGATTCTTGGTGTCCTTTTCTTACTCCTACTTACTCCCGCGTCAACGTTTATTTTACCAATATTTCTTTTCGTCGGACTTGCTATTGGCAGTGCAGTATTGATCGCTTTGGCGACTCTTGTATTTAGAAACATTCTAATTATTATGGCGATAATTTTTGCGCCGCTGGCGTTATTACTTTGGGCTACGCCCGGCCAAACCATGCAAAGTTACTGGAAAAAGTATGCCGATAATTTTGCCAAGTTACTGTTGTTTTTCCCACTTGTGGTGGCTCTGATCTATACCGGACGCATAGCGGCTTGGCTGGCCGGCGGTCTCGGCACACCTAGCCTAATCGAGTACTTTATAGTTTTGGTAGCCTTTTTTGGCCCATACTTCTTTTTGCCAAAAACCTTCAAATGGGGTGGCGCGATTCTGGCAGGCATCAATCAGGGCATTAATCAAAACAAACTGCTCAATGCAGCCAAAGGTTTTGGCTACAATCGAATTAAAGCCATGACCGCCGAACGCTCAGGCCGATTAGCCAAAGAATGGAAAGAACCTGACAAGTATCTAAGGTCGGGTAGGCGAGAATTTAATACTGGAAAGTGGTGGCAAAAAGGTGGACGCCTTAACCCATTGGCGTTTGCTACGTCCAAAACTGTTAAGGACGAGCGTGGAAATGTAATCGGAACGACCGGCCGGAGAATGTGGCAACTTCAGGGTCGAAAAATGTATGGCTTGGGTGGTGGCGCTTTCTTTGAAAAGGGTTTAAGTAACGAAGGTATGCTGCGTCGTGGCGAGGAATTTAAGAAAAGGAAAGATGAAGCCGGCTCTATTAGGGAGCAGCGGAGGAAGGAATTCGGCCGTGACCGGAAAGATGCGTCATATGCAGACGTACTACTTCCTAATGGTACTCGTAGGAAAATGATTATTCCCAAAGGCACCGGACCGCCAAGTGAAAGAGGTGCATTGTGGCAAAAAATGAAAGGCCTAAACAGCGTCCACGAACGCCAACAGGAACAGGCTGCTGTAGATCTACTAGATGACCCCGCCTTTCCTATAAATGCCGAAACCCGTTTGATGATGGATCCGACCGGTGCAGCTGGACGGCATCTAGCAAAGCTAAAGAAACAATACGGACTAAAGGGTGATTACGAAGAGGGTATAAGCGATCAACCGGGAACAAAAGACTCTCTTCTCATGAACCAGCTGGACCTATTGAAGGCCCGCCACTATCGCCTGCAAGAACTAAATGACAAAGTCGCCAGCGGCGAAGCCTTGAAAGCCGACGAGCAAGTCGAGCTCAATAATCTCCAAGCACAAGGGCCGTTAAATCGGGAGGAATCTGGGAAGATGCGCGATTTGCAGTTTATGTATGACAAAGATGTTAACGGTGGCTTCCGCAAAGCTAACGAGAGAGAAATGACCCGTGGGGAGAGGGCAGCAGTTCAAAAGAACCTTAAGCTTGCCGAACAAATACCGGGAGGGATAGAACACATCGACGCAGAAATGGATCCAGATAATGTTTTGAACGATCTTAATGCTAGTTTGACTGAAGGGGAGAAAATTAAGTACACGCCGGTAACAAAACACCCGATGCTGCAGAAGAAACTTGCTGGTACTTCCGAACAAATGATGAAGTTGGCTAACATTGCCCCACAAGACTTGCCGGTTATTATCGAAAAATTTGAAAACGATTTGGGGCTAAAAAGAGGCGAATATACAGAAGCAGACTTGTGGCGCTATTACCTTAGTGATCACGCATCATACCAAAGACTAGCTTCCACCCCTGAAGGTGTTCATAAAGGCAATGAACAGCGCTTTCTTAAAGGGAAGAGAACTAACGACCTTGGAATGATAGCCAATAATGCGACTGGCGAAATGGGATATTTACTGGAGGCTGATGAGCTATCCGATAAATTATATAAAGCTTTGGAGAGTGGCGACTCAAGCATTTACTCGATTGTTACTAACTGGCGCAGTGTCGACAGTACGCGACTGCCAATTGACCGGGGCCTCGGCGAAGGTGGTTTGCGGGCTGACGACATTTTCGGTGAACATAAAATTTGGACTCCCGATGGTACTGGTGCTGCAATCAAAACGCTGGAGCCCCAAAACCTGCTAGCGCTGTATCAGGCCACCACCGATGAAGACCAAAGGGAAAGACTCAAGGGACAAATCAAGCAGTCGCTCGAGCTACGCAAGTCAATGGGTATAAAATTCAATGACGCCAGACCGATAAGCACCCGCGATTTTCTTATAGCCGCTGAAGCCTCCCAGATGCGACGTTATGGCTGGACAACGGAGCAGACACGAGCCTTTTTTGACGCAAAAGTTGACCCCAAGGGCAAGCCGCCGGAATTACTGGTGGCTCCAGACGAGGATACATTCACCGCTAGAATCGCCAAAGAATTTGGCGACGAGGCCAAGCCGATCGCGCAGCCTGATGTACACGTTGAGACGCCATGGGAAAGTAGAGGAGGAGGTGAAGCGGAGCTTCCAAGATGGCAAATGGCGCAACAGGCACTGCAGTCGCTTAACCCGGGGACCGCGGCGCTAACTAGACAGCAACAAATAGCAGTACAGCGAGCTCATGAGGTTGGCACTAATCCTGATGGTACTAGCCAGGCGGGTAAGGATCCAACGCGACCAGCTGGAGTGGGTAATTATACTGTTAGACAATTGTGGGAAAAAGGCAAGATACTGGAAGCTGCTGGATTTGATCGGAATCAAAGACGAATACTCATTGAAAGAGGCATCGTAGGTGACTCAGGCACGATAACGACGCCTGTGCCGCCGGACGTAGCAGCCGTAAATGCTCATATGGCTGATATTAGACGACAAATTGCCGAAGCGACTGATGACGCGGTCCGTACACAACTTGGCGCTCAGTTTGCCCAAGCCCAAGCACAGTTAGCTAATCTCGGACCGGAAGTCCAGGTTGCTGCCGCCCAAACGCTTGCACAGGTCGATACATCTGCTGTCTCGGGAGGAACGCTAACCGCTGAGCAACGCGCTATGAATCCAGGACCTGATATGTCAAAGGTTGACCCGGCGGTTACTGCCGCCCTGGCCCAAGCAAGGGGCAGCACACCGGCCATGCCGCCAGTCCAGGGCTTCGCTCCACAACTGCCAAACATACTTAACTTAAACCAAGGCCTACCTACTCCAGTTAAGCCAGTAATAAACCAGACAACTGTGGTAAGAACTGTTCAAGCTCCAACGAGTTCCAGAGGTGTGTCTGTGCGGCAAGGGCCGGCCGAAGGTTCTACCCGCATACCACATCCTAATTACTCGTATGATCGCCCGGGGTCGGCCGAACAAAGGTATTTCCAAGCCCAGCAAGAGGCCAACGCCTTTCGTTATGCAATTCAAAAAGGTATTGAGGCCGGTCTTGCCAACCGACCAGGTAGTAATGTTAGTACCACTGGAATAAATCCCAGTGGCAAAGGCGGTAACGTCAGCACTACTGGAGCAGCTGATAAAGCCGGCAGGATTTATGAAAGCCGCCCCGGCGGCCCAACCGGACCGCCGCCCCCACCGCCAGCCTAAGCTCAAGTTGATATGATGCGTAAACTGAAGGATACTAACATAAGCGGGGAGCTAGAAGCTGAAAGCCGAAAGCATAATGAAGACTAAGATATGAGAAGAGCGAAAGAAAAAATTAGAGCTAGGGACTTTAGGCTAGGAACTTTAGGCTAAACATTATGGCTGTATACAAAGTACTCCAAGATATCGAGGCTGAGGATAAGCTGGTTGGGCCGTTGACGCTTAAAGGCTTTATTTATGCGGCGGCGGCTGGAGTTTTGGCCTTTATTAATTTTAAGCTGCTTATTACAACCGGCGGTTCATTCAAGTGGTTGCTGATTCTACTTTTCTTGCCACCAATGGTTTTATTTGGGGTTTTGGCCTCACCGCTCGGCCGACAGCAGCCGACTGAAGTTTGGCTGTTAGCACGCATCCGCTTTCTACTTAAACCGCGCAATCGTCTGTGGGATCAGACCGGCATCAGCAAGCTAGTGACAATAACTGCGCCCAAAAAAGTTGAGCAGCCCCGCACCAAAGGCTTAAGCGAACCAGAGGTTCGCAGCCGTTTGCAGACTTTGGCGGTAACTTTGGACAGTCGTGGCTGGGCGATTAAAAATTTGTCTTTGCCGGTATCCAGTCAACGAGATGATTCGGACAGATTAATAGTACCGACGACTACTTCGGCGGTGGCGGCAACGGTTGATATTGACCCATCAGACGACATTTTGGATGAGAAAAACAATCCGACTGCTCAGAATTTTGCCGCGCTGATGGAGCAGGCGGATGCGGCCCGCAAGTTGAATGTGGCCAATGAACTAACTCAAGCTCGACAAACAGCCGCCAACCCCGCCCTTTCTCAAAAAGAGCGGGACGCGAGGCCTCCGGCACAAGAGGTGACAGGTAAAGACCGAGCTGATAAACTGGAGCTAGCCCAAAGCGGTAGTGCTTTGAGTGTGGCCACGGTTGCCAAATTGGCCAACCGAACGAGTATTCAGCAGCTCGGTCCGAACGAAGTGCTGATCTCACTCCACGCTTAACCCTCCGAAATTTTTACCAAAATTTTGGCGGGTCAAGACCGCGAAAAAGGGTGGAAAAAATGAAATTTAAGCAAATAGAAATTAGAAAACAGGAATTAGCAAATGTCCTAGTTCCTAGTTGCTATTTACTATTTACTGCGACCGGTCATTCGACTCCGAGGGAGAGGCCCTCGGGCTCAGACTCGAGGAGAGGTGGTCTATGAATCCAAATATAGTTTCGCCAGGGCCGGCCGAGCCCAGTCAAATGCCCGCAGCTGCACCTTCGCCGGAAGCTGTGGTTTCGGCACCACCGGTTGAACCATTGGCTGGCAGTGCGGCAACTGTACTACCACCGCCAACCGCGCCGCCGTCAACCGAGCCAACTAACCCTAATAGCACTCAAAACAGCCTGCGCATCAGTGAGATTCGCGACGGTCTGGTCATCATGAATGATGGCACTTTCCGAGCAGTGGTGATGTGCCAGTCAATCAATTTTGATCTGATGAGCCCATCCGAGAAGGAAGCTGTGGAGTACAGTTATCAGGGCTTCTTAAATTCGCTATATTTTCCGATTCAAATTTTTATGCGCAGTCAAAAAATTGACTTAGCGCCATATTTAGATAAGTTGCAGAAACTGCGCACCCGACAGGAAAGCATGCTGTTGGGCGTACTGATGGATGATTACATTAGCTTCTTGGATGAGATTTCCTCTCAGACTAATATTATGGATAAGAAATTTTATATCGTTATCGGTTATCCCGATGCTAATGCCGACATCCGGCGGGCGCTGAAAACAAGCACCGGTTTTTTCACCGGCATCGTGGAGCTTTTCAGGCCGGCCAAAACGCCACATGTAGTGATTGACGAAAACGCCTTGGAAAAAGCCAAGACCGAACTGCGCAATCGGGTCAATGCCGTCATGCAGGGTTTGATGCAGTGTGGCGTCCAAAGTGTGCCTTTGGATACCCAAGAGCTGATTGAACTTTATTACGAGGCCTACAATCCCGACACAGCCACCAACCAAAAACTGGGCGACGCCAAGGACTTAAACGTCAGAATGATAACTAAAGGCCAAGGCCAAGCGCCTCAGCCGCAAGCCGGAGGCGCGGCATGAGGCGCCAATGTTCAATGCTCAAAGTTCAATGCTCAATGAATGATCAATGGTCAATGATCAATGAAAAATTAATGAAAACTGTAAATTGTAAACTGAAAATTGCATTAGGAGGTACCTCCAAATGCTAGGTTTTGGCAAAAAACCACCGATTGACCCAGTAAAACAGGCCGAGATGATGGAGGCCCAAGAGGTCTCGACGGCTTTTCAAAAAGGCATTACCGCTCTGCGCGATTTTATTGCGCCAAGCTCGCTGGAATTTAACAGCACCCATTTTCGAATCGGCACTCGCTTTGCTCGAACCTACTATGTTTATGGCTACCCACGCCAAGTCTATACCGGTTGGCTGTCCGGCATGGTCAATCTTGATGAAGTTATTGATCTATCAATGGTCATTCAGCCGGTGGATAGCCAAATCGTGTTGAACAACCTGCGTAAAAAAGTCAGCCAATTGCAAGCCGGTATCCAAATTGATGCCGAAAAAGGCCGGGTGCGTGATCCGGGCAAAGAGGCAACCATCCAGGACGCTGAAGAAATGCGTGACAAATTGCAGGTTGGTGAGGAAAGATTCTTCCGCTTTGGCTTTTACTTCACGATTTATGCCGGCTCTATCGAGGAACTGGAATTTGTCAGCCACAAAGTTGAGTCAATGCTTGGGCAGCAATTGGTTTATTCCAAACCAGCTACTGCACAACAGGAACAAGGTTTAAACAGCACCATCCCGCAATATGTTGACCAGCTGCAAATCTACCGCAATTTGGACACGGCAGCCTTATCAACTAGTTTCCCATTTACATCGGCCGACCTAACTCAAGACAACGGCATTTTGTATGGCATAAACATGCATAATTCCGGGCTAGTGATTTTTGACCGCTTTAGTTTGGAGAATTCTAACAGTGTGATCTTTGCCAAGTCCGGCGCTGGCAAAAGTTTTATGATCAAACTGGAAGCCCTGCGCAGTTTGATGTTTGGCACGGAAATTTTTGTGATTGATCCGGAGAACGAATACCAACGTATGTGTGAGGCCGTTGGCGGTACCTATATTCGCTTAAGTTTGGCCTCTGACAGCCGCGTTAACCCGTTTGATTTGCCGCAAGTGATTGATAAAGACGAAGGCGACAATGCCCTGCGCTCCAACTTGATAACCTTGCATGGGCTGCTGCGCTTAATGATGGGCGGCGCCCAGGCCCAGATGCAGGCTGGTGGTTTGGCCATGGCACCAGCCATGTCGCCGGCCGAAGAGGCCGATCTTGATGCCGCTTTAATCGAAACTTATGCCAAAGCCGGCATAACCAACGATCCGTTAACACATGGCTCACCGCCGCCAACAATTAGTGATCTGTATGACACACTGCTGCACATGGGCGGCACTGGACCGCAGCTCGCCCAACGGCTGCGCAAATACACCTCCGGCACCTTCGCCGGCATCTTTAGCCAGCAGAGCAACGTCAATATTAATAATCCGATGGTCGTTTTTAACATCCGCGATTTGGAGGATGAACTACGACCGGTGGCCATGTACATCGTGCTTAACTACATCTGGAATCGAACCAAGGTTGATAAGAGAAAAAGACTCCTGATTGTTGACGAGGCCTGGCAGCTGATGCGCTATGAAGACAGTGCCAACTTTATGTTCTCGCTGGCCAAACGGGCTCGAAAATACAATCTTGGTTTAACTACCATCACCCAAGACGTGGAGGACTTTATGGCCTCACGGATGGGTCGGGCGATTGTGGCCAATGCCAGTATGCAGTTCTTGCTCAAACAAAGCCCCAGCGCCGTGGATGTGCTAGCCGATGTCTTCAAATTGACCGAGGAGGAGCGAAAGCGCTTAAGCCAATTCCCGATTGGCCAAGGCTTGTTTTTTGCCGGCCAGAACCATGTTCATATCCAAGTCATTGCCAGCGCAACCGAAACTCAATTAATCACCGCCGGGCCAGAAGGTACCGGCACGGAGGGTGAGTTTAATTTGGATGAGGCCGGTGAAGATGCATACGAAGATAAAACTGCCGAAGATGTTGGCGAACCCCAAGAGCCAATACCAGCTCCGCCGACTCAAAATCTGCCTCAGCCAGCTGCAGTGGCACCGCTACCTAGTCAAACCAACTTAAATCCGCCACCGACTCAGCAAACTCAAGGAGTTTAGGAAACTCAACTATGGCCACGATTAGAAATAGCTTTCTAGCGAAAACTTCTGACATGCTAGCGTGTCAGATTTCTAACGTGGCCTATCCCGTTAGACCTAAGATTTTTACTAAAATCTGCCGCAGAGCGGAGGTCTAATCGGGATGGCTCTCGCAAACCAAGCGCCGCTTAATCAATCAGCCAACCCGGAAGGTTCTGAACCGGGTGAAGTTGAAATTAGAATAAGACGGACGCGGCGACTAAGACGTCAGCCGCCAGGCCGTGCCGGACCTGGTACCACACCGGAAACCGCAGGTACATTGAATATAGGCCAGCCAAAGACATCAGCCAGCGGCGTGCCAAGTCCCGGCCCCGGAGAGCAAGATGCAGGTCTTACGCTTATCGAAGGAGGCGGTGAAGGTGGCGGACCGGCTAGTTCCCGGGAAAATATCACGGGTCTACCCTCAGCAATTGGCCAAACCCAGCCAGTACCAACGCAGGGCCGAGGCGCAGGGCTCAGGGGCATTACAGGCGGCGGTGAGGGCGGACCGCCGAGCCCTCGGGAAAACTTTTCGGTTGCTCCGACAATTGGCCAATCTGCCGGCCGGCGCGGTCCAACTTCTGGTGCACAGTTAACCAAAGGACCGGAAAGTCAATTGCCCAAACGACGACTTTCAGCCGTCCCTACGCCAACCCCCAGACCAAGCCCGGAGGACATCCAGCGTATGGAGAGGGGTGGTGATCAGACTGTGTCCGAAGCGCCAAATTATGTTCCACAAACTGCTAGCCCTGGCGGACAAACGCCAGGTGAGCAACAAAGTCCTGGCGGTGTAATCCTGCCACAGGAAAGACGCACTAAAGCGCCCGAAGAGTCGGAGCCGGTTGATGTCGAAAAATCTCCCTATGACCAGCCGGGTATACCGGATATTGTACCTGATGAGGAATCGTCGCCCGGTGAAGAACCCAATCCCGCCGCTGCCCAGCCGTCTTTTATGGACAGATTTAGACCCAGCAAGAGAGACAAGGGCGCTCCGGATCGCGATGAGCTAGCCGACAAGGAAAAGGGCGGGCTCGGCCAAGAAAAAGCCGGAGATACTCCAACAGATCAAGAAAAGGACAAACTCGGCCGAGGCTACAATCCAAGTGCCGAACCTGAAAGTAAATCCCGCTTCCGAAACCTACTTAGTACCCGTCGCCGAAAGGTAATAGCCGGCGGCGGAGTTGTGGGCACAATCATCGGCCTCTTTTTCGGCTTCTCGGTTCTACAGGGACCATTACAATTCATTCATTTTGCTCAGCTGCTACGGGGATTTCATATGACCAGTCAAGAAGACGCCGGCGATGGCCGGGTAGGCAGATTTTATCGCTTTGTTCGATCTGGCGGTGATTTTGGTGAAACCCGTGTAAGTTGGCTGGGCAGTAAATATAAGAACAAAATATTTGCCGATTTTGAAAGAATCGGTTTAAAGCCAGAGTTTGGCGGTTTTAAAACCTTCAGTGGTTTTACAATTGACCGTAAAAATCCAAATTCCCCTTACAGAAATCTTAATAACGCTGAAGTTGAAGCCAAATTAATAGAAAAAGGTATTGCTAAGGAAAGTATCAGCTTTAGAGGTAATGAAGTTTTTGTCGATGCCGAAAAGGGCTATTTCAAACAAACACGTGCCTTGCGAGCAATGATCAGCGAATTAGGTTATGGCACAATCAGCTCAGCCATCAGGGCAAGGCCACTGCAAAAATATGGTCTGGTGACGTGGCACCCCTTAAAACTTTTGGATAAGAAATTAAATAAAACTGTGGCCGAGGCATACGAAAAATGGCGGATAGCTCGTGAAGAGCGTTTTAGAACTGGGATTCGCGATCCGAGCGTTGACGGCAAAAATGCACAGATTGATGAGGGAGAAACGGATGAGGACGGCAATAAAAAATACAGGCCCATTCCAGAAGAAACTAAGCTCGAACCAAGCAAGACCCGTGAAATTTTGGGCAAAATCAAAAGCAGCGGCTACACTAAAGGAGCGGCCGGCATAGCCGGTGCGACTGGGGTTGTCTGCATTATTAGGGATGTCAACAATAATGTTGGTCTAATCCGCAAAGAGAATATTATCGATCCCCTGACCCGTATTGGCATGGATGCCTTAACTATCGGTCAGCAGTTGATGAGCGGCGTAGATATAGACCAAGAAACATTAAGCTTCGCGGCCAAAAAATTTAACGGCAAAAGCACAAAAGGAAAGTGGGCCGGCGTTGGTGGCGCGGCAGATGTAAGGGCAACTTCCGCTTTTGAGGCTGCCAGTATCCAAGCCGAGTCAGGACAAAAGCAGACCGGTCTGGATATTGATGAGGGTATAAAGGAAAACATCTCTGGCCCTTCGCCCGGTTTTCTAAGCTGGGCTGATGATTCATTCAAAGAATTATGTAGTACAGTCGGATTAGTAGTTGTTGGAGCTATCAGCGCAGTAATTGGCGTCCTTAGCGGCAACACGGTCAACACAGCTTTCGGTATAGCCGCTAGCGCCCTTGCCTTACCCTTTGTAATCGATAAAGTGTCCGATTTTATAGCTGGTCAAAGTGTGAATGTGGCGGCTGTTGGTGCGGAATTTGGTAACTACGCCAATTACGGCGTAAGACTGGCCGGCAATAGCATGGCTTTGATGACAGGCGGATCCGCACTTAGTAAGGAGGAAGAACTTGCCCTTAAAGAGGATCTGCACCAGAAACGCCTGGCCGAATTTCAATCACAGAGTCTAGCCTATCGGCTTTTTAATCTATATGACCCGGACGCTGCTATCTCCAAATTGATCGATCGAACTCCGGCCGATTTCTCACAAAAATTGGCAAGCTTAGGTAGCTCATTTATTAATAGCGCTAGGTCCGTACTCAAGATCGGGGATCTTTTCTCGGCTAAAGCCATGGCCGCAGAAGATACCGATTATGATTATGGTTTTCCAAAATACGGTTTTAGCAAAGAAGACCTAGAAGATGCGAGGTTCGCAGATCCTTACGGAAACGCCGAAGGTGCTGCCCAGATTCTAAATAATGATAGCGCCAGCGGAGGAACATATATTAGCAGAGCCAAAAGGTGCTTTGGTGTCGAAATCAAAAAATTACCAGAAGCCGAAGCTGATAATAAAGAGCTTTGGAATGTTATACCGGCTGATGTAGCGGCTAATCCATACGACCCCAAGAACTATCCAAAAGATGAATGCGCCAGCCGAGAGCTGGACTGGCTAAGAATCAGGTTCTTCATATTCGACACTGGGGTGGTCGAGGGCTGGGCTTGTTACAACGACGACGAAACCTCCTGCAAAAACAGCGGTGTTGATGAATTGGCGACTTCTTCCACAACAACCAGTTCTGTTGCTACAACTATTGATAGTCTTGGCGGTCAACAGCTTGCTCCTAATCCACAACGCTGGATTCAATGGATAGCTCAGAACGTCGTGCCGAATCTGCCGGGTAATGCCGACGAAAAGGCTGCCATGGCGGCTACGGTAACCTGGTGGTCGCTTAAAGAAGCCGACTTGGACGTCGACAATCCCTTAAGTTATTCCAACTGTGGCGATACCAGCCACTCTAACAATTGTCCCGCTAACACACTATGGCAGGTTGGTATTGCCGGTGTGCAGGTACCGAAAGATCCCGGTGCAACCGAAATTAAATCCTTAGAAGATAAAGCGCTATCGCTGCACCCCGGCCAAACGATTGAGCAAATTCTAGGTCAAGTTGCCCAAAACGCCGGCTATTTGGCTGGTTCAAATGAATACAGTAGTGTCATAAACTCTACCGGCCGTACCAGAGCTTCCTGGCTGCTGCGTGATCCGGTCACCGGTTTCGTTACTGTACGACCAGCAATTGAACCCTGCCTAACTGAAGAAGGGCGGAATAAATTAAAGGCTGCCGGCGATGACTGGTGCCGGGGGTATGGCTCGGCAGCTCATGTGGCTAAAGATGTCGATACAACTTTAAGTGTGATTGGCGAATTAAAGGCCTACTTTAAAGGCTCAAGTGCAACTGCCATTGGTGATCAAAACGGCGATTCTGCTTCAATAGCCTGTGCGCCTGGGTCGATCGAGGTGCTGACTGAATATACAGCTTATGTAAACGGCACCCCTCGAAAAGTAAGATTGTGTAAAGTTCTTACTATCCCTTGCGATAATGAAGAATGTAGCGGTGGTTATGGTATTCCGCTTGGCCCGGGTAAATACGCCATCGTTAATTCGCAAGTTTCGGCTGCTTGGGCGGCTGTTGGCGAAAAAGCCAAAAAGGATGGGGTTTCATTATCTACTAACAGTAGCCTACGTACCTACGAACATCAGGGTGAACTATGTCGAACTAAAACGAAATATACTGTTGGCGAGAATGGCAGGTGTATCTCTGGTAATTCTGGTTTAGTAGCCAGTCAAGGTTATTCACCACACGAAAGCGGTACAGCTATGGATTTGAACATCCCTCACAATACAGGCACGGCGAATAGTTGCTCGGGCCGAGCGACTGCGGTTGGCGATCCGGTCTGGGAATGGATGAAAAATAACGCTCCGGCTTACGGTATTTTGCAATATAGCGGTGAAAACTGGCACTGGGATACCAACCCGGCCGGCCTTAATAACAGGTGTTCATAGTGATTAAGTATTTGCTTACCGCCGCCTTTTTCTTGACAGTAATAACACTGTTTCCAGCAAAGGTTGTTGCTCTATCAGCTCAACAAAAAACTATTTTTGATTCCGGTATCTACTATTTTGATACTGAAACCAGCGATACAACCAGTTGCTCGGTTTTAAGTTCAGCGAATTCCAGCGGCAGTCTATCAACCAACGTACCAGCCGTTTGGCGAAACTTAATTCTTGAGACGGCACCGAAGTATCCGGATGTCGACCCGCGGATAGTTGCAGCAGTTTTGTGGGTAGAAAACCGTGGTTGGCCGGAGTATAAAACAAGTGGCTGGGGTGTATCGTCTGCTGGCGCTAAAGGCCCCTGGCAATTTATTGATAGTACCTGGGTAAGTCTTGGTACTGATGGTGACGGCGATGGTAGCAAAGATCCAGAAAATCCAAAGGATGCAGTTCATGCAGCTTTCAAACATAACATAGGTTCGGCCGGCAAGCCGATCGCTACGGAAGGGTACACCGGCAACGCTGAAGCTGATTTTAATACCGTAGTTCTGCATCGCAATAATTCAAATCTGCTGGCCTTTGCTGCCAAATATAACGGTAGTGGTGCGCCAGACGGCGTAAAGCTTAAAGACTTTTCAAGAAATCAAAACTCTGATTACGTAATTATGGCTTATTGGATACTGGCAACAGACTTTAGCAAGGGCTTTAATGCAGATTCCCAGCAATTTGTAGATGCCAAAACAAGCGGCAAGGCTAATCAATCTACCGCAAGTATAAGCTCCTGCCCGGCTGGCAGCGGTATTGTCAGCACAGACGGCTATTCTTTCCCAGTAGCCCCGCAACGTAAGAGCCAAAACGGTGGCGTACCTAGTATGTCGCCGCTACCATGTGCCGACCCAACCAAGTGTCACCACGATTTTGTCCCACCGTCGAGTCACGCCTTTGATATTTCCCGTCAACCCGGTGGGGATAGCGTAGTTGGTACGCCTGTTTATGCAATATCTGATGGCACAATCGCTAAACTTTCGCCGAGCTATCAAGGTATTGTCGGCTGTCAACACTTGCAGCTGGAAAGCAAGGATGGCTATCGTTATTGGTATGGTCATATTCAAAAAGTTTCAGTTAAAGAAAACGAGCCAGTTTCGGCCGGCCAACAGATTGCTGTGGTTGGTGAACGTAAGTGTGCCGAAAAAAGTGATCCACACCTTCATATTGACCGCGGCTCACCTAAGGGAGTCAATGGCGGCAGCCCTGAGAGCCGCGACGCTGGAATTGTGCCATTAATTAATTCATTGTTCGAAAGCCTACCGGATTAACGTTATGAAATTAAGCATCCTTCTAAGATACAAAAACCTTATTCTGGCCCTGGTCCTAATACTAGGTTCGATCATCCTAATTAATAACTTCTTACTGACGAGTACTTTAAAAGTCGAGGTTAGCAAGGCCGTATCAGATCAAAAAATAACCCTCAGACTAAACGACTTAAATGGCAAAACTGTTGCAACTAAAGAGCTAAATAAGAAAAAAGCTGCCAATTTTCGCTTGCCAATCGGTAGTTTTAGCGTCTCGGCGATCCAAGATGATAGCGAAACTATCGGTCAGGCAAAAACAGTCCGCTTCAAATCGTCTGAACTAAAACTCGATTTGGAGCCACAACGAGCCGTCAGCAAAATCGGCAGCGAAAGTTTGGGCTGTGACATAGTTGTTAACAACATCTTGTATAGCTACGCTTGCGCTAAGGAGAGCTTCATTCTAAGACACGATAGGCCCGGGCAATTCGTTAATCCCACGCCGATATTGTCAAGCATATTCCAACTGCCTATAACCAGTTCCTCGCCAAACGGCCTATTAGCAAAGCTTCAGCCTGAGGATGCAGCCCCAAGCCTAAATATTATTGATTTAGCAAATGATAGTACCTCTCCAATTTATACCCGAGAAGGGCTGGACATTAGTTCATCGCTAATAGTTACTGATGTAGCCAATGCGTCCTCAAATCAACGTTTTCTGGCTATCGATCAAAACGGCGCGATTTATAGCTACCAAAATATTCAAGATAAAAATCCCAAAAAAATTGAGCTACCTGATAACAAAAATTTAAAGGCATCAATTGATCTTCTGGCCAAAGACTACAGTTTATTTAATAACAAATTTTTGGTTTATGTTGGTAAAACCGAATCGCTAGGTGATAATCCGGAAGCTATAAAAGCGCAATCAGCGATTGAAAGAGGCTTCTTATATATTGCCGACCTTGGTCATTCTAAACCAGAATTTAAAATAATTGAGTCGCCAAAAGAGGTCAGTAACAACGATATTCAACTTATTGATGACTCCAATTTGGCGCTGTTAAAAAACGGCGGGCTGTATGTGTACAGGCTTGACAATAACAAGGTAGATCTTAAGGCTCACTTTACTGGTACTAATCAGGTCGTAGTTAGAAACGGCGGCACTGCCTGGTTTATCAGAAACAATGGTGTCTATAAATATAATGTAGAAACAAATCAAGCAATTAAGGTTTTTCAGTCGACTCATCTCAAGCCTTCGCAAGTCTTTACCATAGGCGATCAAGTCAGCTTCAATGCATTTATAGAAAATGACGAATCAAATGTACTTCACAGTTACCTAATCAGCGATAGTGCTGCAATAAAACCTCGACTAGAGGATAAACTACCATATACCAGTAAAAGTGGGTTGTCCATTCTTAAAATGGATTACTCCGATAGTCAAATTTGGGTGCAGCTGGCATTAACTTCATTAGCGACAGATAAAGAAACACGGCGTGTGTCATATGAACAAACTGAGTTCGATGCCGCCAAACAGAAAGTCTTGGAGCGTTTAAAGGTGGATGGTTTTGATCTCAATAAATATCAAGTTTTCTTCACTAACTAATTTACGCCTATAGGGGGATGAGGTGGTGGGAGTCAAAGTGGGCGATGACGGAGTCGGCGTCGGTGGTGGTAATTAAGGTCTGATGGCCGGTGAGGTGTTCAACCAAGTGCCGGCGGCGGGCACCGTCCAGTTCGGAAAAAACGTCGTCCAGTAAAAGCAGCGGCTTTAGATCCCGGGCTGATTCCAGTAAATCCAGTTCGGCGATTTTTAAGGCCAACACAATTGAACGCATTTCGCCGCGCGAAGCATGAGAGGCGGCTGGTTTTTTGTTAATAGCTATAAGCACGTCTTCGCGGTGCGGGCCGTAGCTGGTGAAACCCAGATTAAAATCACGGTTGGTGTTTTTTTCCAGATGCGACAGCAGGCTAGAGGAATAATTATCAATTCGCAAGGGCGTTACGTAATCAAGCTTAATGCTCGTCCTCTTACCGGCAATTTGGCTGTAAACTCGGCCAAGTTTTTTATTAAACGTTTCCAAAAGAGCATAACGAGCCTGGACAATTTCCGCCCCCAACTCACTTAATCTGATATTCCAAACGAATAATTGTTGTTGGGCTTTGGCCTGGCCGTGCTTAAGCAGGGCGTTGCGTTGCGCCACTGCTCGGCGGTATTTGGCAGCCGTGGTTTTAAAGCCGGGCAGGGTTCGTTCTAATAAATCGTCAAGGTAGTCCCGGCGTTGCTCCGGACCACGAATCATCAGCTGTAAATGGTTAGGCTCAAATAGAACGACCGGTAGGGTTTTATCCAAAGTTAAACGTCGGATAACCTGATTGTTTATTTCGTAAATCTTCTTGAAGCGATCATCCTCTTTAGTTATTTTTAGAACCCGTTGTTGGCTATCAACCACTGTATCCAAACGAGCCCAATCCGCCCCAAAACGGACAAGCTCATTCTCACGAGACCTAAATGAACTGCCGCACAAAATTATAAACACCGCCTCTAAAAGGTTGGTCTTACCGCTGGCGTTGGGGCCTACAATAATATTGACGCCATCCTCAAATTCAAAACTATCATCTCGATAAGATCGGAAGTTTTGCAAGCGAATAGAATTTAACATTATCTATAGCTTACAGCTTTCGGCTTTAGGCTTTTAGCTGCGGAGGGGCATTATTAGATGCAAATAGTGGGGGTCGTCGTGACTGCGCAGGATGCAAGGCTCCAACTTACCGTTAAAGCAAAATTCAATTTGCTCACCCTCAAAAACGTTCAGAGCCTCGATTAGATAGCGCGAATTCAGCGTCACTTCGCCGCCGCCCTTAACTTGAGCATCAGCCGAGGCGGTGTTTTCACCAACTTGCGAAGCAATCGCATTAATACTAACCTTATCGGCTTCGGCCGAGATGGTAACAGAGCCGGCGCTTTCGCGGGCAAATAGTGACGAAACTTTGGTAATGTTCATAAATTCAGCTCGACTGAGTCTGACTGCTGTTTCAAATTTTTTGGGAATTAGCTTTTGATAATCGGGGTAGCTGCCTTCAATCAGACGGGCCACCAATATGGTGTCGCCAGTGGCAAAAGACACTTGCTGATCGTCATGAGTGATGGTCAAAGCTTGCGCCTCGTCGGTCATTATCCGCAGAAGATCATTAGCGGCAGTATGCGGTAGCAGAAAATTTACATCTGTCTTGGCGGTTGGATATTTATATTCGGCTAAGCGATAACTATCTGTGGACGCAATTATGGTTTTGTTATCAACCACGTGGAACAAGACACCTGTTAAGACTGGCCGCGAATCATCGGCGCTGGCGGCAAAAACTATCTTTTGCAGCCCTTTTTTGAGTTCACCGGTTTTGGTCTTCCAAGTTATGCCGTTTTTAATATCTGGCATAACCGGGAAGTCATCAGCCGCGACGCCGTTTATAACTGATTGGTATCTATCGGCCCAGATATACAGTTTATCGTCCTTGGTTTCCAGTTTTATGACAGCGTCGGGTAAGTTGTTGACAAAGTCTTGCATTAGGCGAGCGGGAACAGTTAAAGCGCCTTCTTTCTCGACCTTAGAACCAACTGTTTGGGTAATGGCGATATCAAGATTGGTAGCGGATAGGTTCAAGCGATTTTTATTGGTTTTAATTAAGACATTGGATAGTATTGGCAAAGTAGCGCGGCCAGAAGCTACTCGGGCAACCATATTTAAGGCTTTAGCTAAATTTTGTTGGGTAACTTGTAACTTCATAACAACTAATAATCCTTTAATAAGTTATTTGCTCTATTAGTAGTAAGCTTATTAAAACGTGTATAAGTAGCGAAAAACAGATTAGAGTAGTGTTGAAAAGTTTCGGAAAACCTCAAAACTAGCTTTGGAAAAACTGTGCCAAAACTGCTATTTAATCCACAGACGTTTTTGAACCCAAAAAATAATTTGTGCATAATGGGGAAAAGGACCATGGTTTTTAACCAACCTTTACTCAAGTTATCCGCGGCTAAACCACAACTACTAGGCATATAGCCGCTCCTTGATTTCGTTAACAAATTGCTTGATTGGCCCATCATAATTGATCTCTTTTTCGATTTTCCCAATCGAGTGGATGGCGGTGGTGTGATCTTTGCGGCCAAGTTCATGGGCAATTTTAGGGAAACTCAAATGTAGCTCGCTCCGTAGCATATACATGGCAATTTGGCGCGGTACCACAATATCTTTATCCCGCTTGGGACCCAGAATTTCTTCCATGGAAATATGGAAGTGCTTGGCGGTGCGCTCAATAATCTGGCGTGGGCTGATGTGTTTTGGCCGACCTTTACTACCTTCAAAAATAGAAGCGGCCACCTGCAAATCCGGTTCAATGCCTCGCATCTCGCAGTAGGCTAGCAGTTGATTAAGAGCTCCTTCCAACTCGCGAATATTACTGTGAATCCGGCTGGCCAGAAGCTCGACAACGGCCTGATCGAGGCGGGCATCTTGGCTGGCGGCTTTACTCTGCAAAATGGCACAGCGGGTTTCAAAATCCGGCGCCTGCATATCAATCGTCATACCTTGAGCAAAGCGACTACGCAGTCGCTCCTCCAGGGTCGGAATATCCTTTGGCGGTTTATCGGCACTCATAATTATTTGTTTGTTGGCCTGATACAGAGCGTTAAAAGTGTGGAAGAACTCTTCTTGGATCTTTTCTTTGCCAGCCAAAAACTGGACATCGTCAACAATCAGAACATCGGATCCCCGGTAAAAACCCGCAAAGTCGGAAGTATTTTTTTTGAAGCGCAGAGCGTCAACAAACTCCTGGACAAATTGCTCGGTTGAAGCGTAAATAACTTTAAATTTGGGCCTAGCGGCCGTGATTGCATTACCAACGGCTTGGATTAGGTGGGTTTTGCCAATACCAACACCACCATAAATAAACAGCGGATTGTATTTAGTACCGGGTTTAGCGGCAATCGCTTGGCAGGCGGCATAAGCCAGCTCGTTGCCAGCACCAACCACAAAATTCTCAAAGCTGTAGCGTTCGTTCAGGCCTTGACGATAAGAATGAGTCACATTGGCAATTGCTGCCTGCTTAACGCTAGCCGTTTTAACTGCCTCGACGGCCCCAAGATTTTTAAAAACTTCCTCAACTTCTTCTTTAGAGGCTTTGGGACTGATGCCGGTATGAATTTTGTATTCAACTCGCTGCGGTCTAACGCCGTTATTGGCCAGGGTGTTAACGATTAGTTCGTGAAATTTTTTCTCGAGCTGGTTCTTTATAAAGACATTTGGTACACCAACCACCACCACTCCATCTTTGAAGCGGATCATCTGGGTGTTTTTAAACCAGGTTACAAAACTCCCCCGGGATAAACCGCTAAGCTCAATTTCGCCAAGAACTGCCTGCCATAGCTCGCTTTCCTGCATTAGACTAGTGTTTTTCCTCCATTTTGGCCCTTTAGTCAGCTACTAATATAAACTAGCAGTGCCGGTTTTTCCACAGGTAAAAATAACAGCAAAAAAAGTAGAGCAACAATAAGCTCAACAGAGGCATAGTTGTACACAACCAATTTTATCATCTGTTAATGTGTGGAAAAAAGTCAGCCAACCGTGGAAAACCTGGCACTATTTGTGGGTTTTTATTGTAGATTCCACATAGTTAGGAGACATATGCTAGAGTGTCCTTATGCCTAAACGAACTTACCAACCAAAAGTACGTCAACGCAGCCGCGAACACGGTTTTTTGAAACGAGCCGCCACTAAAGCCGGCCGTAAAGTCTTAGCCCGCCGCCGCCAAAAAGGCCGCACCCGTCTAACATACTAACTGGCAGTAGTTAGCAATTAGGAATTAGTAAATAGCGAGGTCTGTGCTATTTCCTAGTTACTATTTCCTAGTTACTATATCTATATGATCAGTCGGGAACACAGATTTGTTGGCCGAACCAGCCTGAAATACGTTTATAAAAACGGTCGGGTGGTGAGAGGATCCTATTTTTCTATCCGCTACGCTCCCAACGCCAGATGTCAAAGCTATCGGGCAGCAGTCGTTGTCAGCCGCAAAATTTCTAAATCAGCCGTTAAGCGTAACCGGATCCGACGGCGAATATACGCAGTGATTGGCAAGCTAGAGGCCCAAATAGTCGCGCCCTATGACATCGTGGTAACAGTTTTTAAAGAATCAACTTCTGATCTACCGCCGGCGGATCTTGAAAAACAGGTCAAATCTCAACTGAAATCGGCGCGGGTTCTTTAGCCAGCTACCCATGTTATAGTAGAAGGCTAGAGAGTTTTTAGGCATGTTTGATACATTTATTGTTCAGCCGATTTTTAATTTGCTGGTTTTTATTTACGCCATCATTCCCGGCCATAATTTTGGCCTGGCGCTGATCCTATTCACGATTATCATCCGCCTGCTACTGTGGCCGCTTGTCAAAAAACAACTGCATCACACCAAGGCCATTCGGGCCTTGCAGCCGGAACTCAAAAAGATCAAAAAAGCCGCCACCGGCGATCGTCGCCGCGAATCTCAGATGGTGATGGAACTATACAAGGAAAGACAGATAAATCCCTTCGCTTCATTTGGCATCTTATTAGTTCAGGCACCAATTCTGATTGGTCTTTTTATCGGTTTGCAAAAACTTATCAAGGATCCCAACGCCATAATCAACTTCTCCTATTCCTGGTTACAAGATTTTAGTTGGCTCCAGACGCTCGCTTCCGATATCCATCGTTTTGATAGTAGTTTGTTCGGTTTGGTGGATCTGACGCGAGTGGCCAACGGGCCGGGCGGCATGTACTTACCGGCCCTTATTCTGGTCCTGGTATCTGCCGCTGTACAGTACGTCCAGAGCAAACAGTTAATGCCCAGGTCCAAAGATTCGCGTAGTTTGCGTAGCATCCTAAGTCAGGCCGGGAAGGGTAAACAAGCCGACCAGCAAGAAGTTATGGAAGCTACTGGCCGAACCACTTTGTTTATCATTCCGTTCATTATCGTCATTGTCGGTATCAATCTGGCGTCGGGCATTGCTCTCTATATGTTAACTAGCAGTACGGTGGCCTTATTCCAGCAGTCCAAAATTTTGAAAGTAGATGTGACCGAGGCCGAGGCAGTGGCTGAGGCGGCTACTGAAGCGGAGGCGGATACGGAGGAGAAGCGCCACCGCCGCAAAAAATCTAAAAAACATAAGGCCCGCCGGAGGCGAAGATAATGGACCGTGATTCGCTGGAGGAGGCAATTTTATATGCCAAAAAATACTTGGAAGACCTACTGTCGTTTTTCGGTCTTAATACCGACGTTTATGCCACGACGCATGATGAAGAGGTTATCGAGCTCAACATCCCCTCGACTCACCTCAATGGCTTCTTGATCGGCTCTCGTGGTGAAACAATGCGCTCTTTCCAGTTTCTGGTTGGTACGGCTTTAAAAAACAAAGGCTTTGCCCACAGCCGGGTCAATGTAGACGTGGCTGATTACAAGAAACACCGAGCCGAGCGTTTGGTCGCCAAAGCCACCGACTGGTTCAAGCAAGTTAAAGATAGCGGGGAAGTAAAAGAACTGGAGCCAATGAATGCGGCCGATAGACGAGTTATTCACCAAGCGGCTACCGACTTTGGTCTGAGCACCGAATCAATCGGCGAGGGCCGCGACCGCCACATCGTCCTCAAACCAACTACTGGAGGAGCACAAGAAAAAACGGGATAGTTATTTGACCTATAGAATTAAAAGTGTTTAAATAAATTGATGATGTTAGCTAGACAAGAACAAGACTTTAGACCGCCAACTCATGAGCAAATAGGTGACATGGCAATCGCCTTAGGTGCATCAACGGAACGAGTTGTCAGATTCAGGGCAATAGATGTGCTTGTGAACCCAAGCTCTAACCCACGTGCTAATAGAGCCAATCAAATAAGATGGCCGAGTCGTGATATCGAAGAAGAGCCTGGAGCAGTCGTTGTTACCGGTATAGTGGAGAAAGTTGCGAGGCAAGCAACACCACAGTATTTTGCGCAGCCAGTTGAGGAAGTGGTGGTTGATTTGAGACAAGGTTCAGCAACCTTACCCAGTGGCGAAACAAGGATAGCTCATGGTACTGGCATGGCAGTACGTCTGGATCAAATTTTCCCAGGAACTATCGAGCCAGTTAGAGAACCGGGTAAAGGCCAAAAACTAATTAATAAGCTTTCAAAATTTGTTTCGACAGGACTCGCTAGGTTCATTAAGAAGCAGTAATCACACTATAAGAGACCTATTTTGAACGGAGTACTCCTCTCTGTAAACTTCAAGGGTTTGAGCGGCGGTTTTTGCCCAAGAGTACTGGGCGGCTTGTTTTTTACCTCGGGCAATCAAATTGGTGCTTAGTTGGAAGTTGTCCAAAACTTCGTTAATTTTTGCAACCATATCGTCAGTATTAAGGGGATCAAAGTAATGGGCCCCATCGCCATAAATTTCCGGCAGGCAGGTGGCATTGCTAGAAGCAACCGGTGCGCCGTGGACCATAGCTTCCAAGCCGGGTAGGCCAAAACCCTCCGATAGGGAAGGGAAAACATAGGCTGCTGTATTTTCGTAAAGCCAGCGGAGCTGTCCATCGCTGACGAAACCTAAAAATAATATTCGCGCACCAAGCCGATTCTCGTCACGTGCGGGGCTTCGCTCGCCTTCGGCGAGCTCCGCTTGACCAGCTTGGTTTTTTGATTCAACGTATTTTTGGAGCAATTCATAGTTTTTGTCTGGTTGGCCGGCTAAAACTAGTTTTAAGTCCGGATGACCTGTAACAATTTTGGCAAAAGCATCGATTAGCCGATTCAAGTTTTTGTGCGGATTTGGCCGGCCGACGTACATAATGAATTTTTGTTCCGTCAGTTCGGCTATCGGTTCGGCTGAGACTTCTATCTTGTCGGCAGCCTCGTAAATAACGCTGATTTTTTCCGGATCAATCCCCACATATTGTGCGACATCGTTTTTTACGAATTCGCTTAAGGTTATAAGCTTTTGCGATTTTTTAGCAACTTTATTAATTAGCCAGCGATAGAGAGCTTGCTTGAATTTAAAAATCAGCCTATTTTTGGCCGGATTATCAAATCTGGCGGCGGTCAGGTCGTGAATGGTCGTAATCGCCCTACCTTTATAGAAGGCCGGCTGTTGGGTCATACCAAAATGGACAAGATCCGGCTTTAATCTATTTAACTGTCGCAGGTAGCCTATTTGTTCGCCTAGACTAAATTCTTTATATGAACATTCGGTGATCTTAAAATCCGGCGCCGTTTTTTTAAAATAATCCAGGCGCTGCGGTTTGGCCAGAATCACAATTTCAAATTCGGGCTTGAGACGATGCAAATTCTCGACCAATCTATCTATATAACGGCCAGTACTACTACCTGATTCCCGTGCGTCAATAGCGATTCGCATATGCAAGCCATTATATATTGACTAAGGCTTATACTCACTGTTCAGCTTAGCCTAGTGTTAGAATAGTATTAAATAATTTAAGGAATTATATGGCAAAAAAGGCAGTAATTATTGGTGTTTCGTCACAAGACGGCTCTTATTTGGCTGATCTGTTGTTGGATAAGGGTTACGAGGTCACTGGCACGATTCGTCATAGCACTAACTACTCTCACCCCAATCTGGCCCATCTGTATGGCAAAATCAGGTTGCTCGCCGCTGATTTAATCGATCAAGAAAGCTTGGCTAATGTTATTCGCCAAGCCAAACCCGACGAAGTTTATAACATTGCTGCCATGTCGATACCGGCCGATAGTTGGACTCACCCAATTTATACTGGCGAGATTACGGCCCTGGGACCAGTTCGACTGCTTGAGGCTGTGCGTTGGTTTGCGCCCAAGGCCAAGGTTTATCAGGCTACTAGCCGAGAAATTTTTGGCAATATTGAAGCCGAATCGGCCAACGAGCAAACGCCATTCGATGCCAATAATCCTTACGGCATTGCCAAAACCTTTGCCCACATGATGACCAGAAGTTATCGCGAGAGCTACGGCATGTTTGCCTGCGGCGGTATTTTGTTTAACCACGAAAGCCCGCGCCGTTCGCTGCATTTTGTGACTCGCAAAATTAGCACCGGCGTAGCTTGTATTAAAAATAAGGTTAAAAGACCGCCGATTAACGAGGCTGGCGAGCCCCTCATTGGCAAGGACGGCAAATTGCATTTGGGTGACATTAGCAACAAGCGTGACTGGGGCTATGCCAAAGAGTACGTTGAGGCTATGTGGTTGATGCTGCAAAACAAGACTCCTAAAGACTACGTAATTGGCACCAACAGCTCACACTCGGTTGAGGATGCCCTAAGGATAGCCTTTAAACATGTTGGCCTAAATTGGCGAGATTACACGGTGGTTGATAAAAAATTTTTCCGCCCCACCGAGATCAAAGAGCTCAAGGGTGATTATAGCTTGGCCAAAAAAGACTTAGGCTGGCAACCTAAAACATCCTTCGAGGAGTTGATCAACTTGATGGTCGATGCCGACCTGGCGATCTTTAAATAGCAGCCTCAAGCCCCAATAAAATCGTCCAGGGTTTTATCAAGTGTAATTTGCGGCTGCCAGCCAGTGGCCTGCTGCAGTTTAGCGGCACTGCCGTAGATTAATTTTGGATCGTTCTGACGGGCCAGGCCTTGGTCGTACTTGATCTGGAGTTTGCCACTCAGGCCGGTTTTTTGCAGCAGTTTATCGAGGATGACTTGCCCCCCGATCGGTTGGCCGCTGCAAATGTTATAAATACTACCGGCCGAAGTCTCGGCCTCGATCAGCCCGCTGTAGGCCCGGACGACATCGCGCACATCAGTATAATCGCGAGCCGTCGATAGGTCACCGACGCTGACTACACCATCACCGCGGCTAGCGGCCATGATCTTAGCGTAAAGATCGGGCAGCAAAAAACCGGCCTCCTGGCCAGGGCCAATATGATTAAACGGTCGGACAATCAGACAATTAAGACCTTGCTCAATATAGCGCCGGGCACTAGCTTCCATCATAACTTTACTCACGGCGTAGGGCGAGCCATCCTTAATAAGTTTTGAGTCTTCGGTAAACGGCAGTGGTTGGTTGGGATCATAAACCGCGCCAGTGCTAACGGCAATAACTTTGGTCGGCAGTTTCTGTTTTAGCAGCCTTTCACAGACTACGGCCAAGACGTTGACATTAACAGCCATATATTTTTGGCGCTCGGCGAAAGAATCACCAACTTTGGCTAGCCCGGCCAGACTGAAAATAACATCGACTGCCTCAAACGGCAGTCGACTGACCGCGGCAGCATCAGTCATATTGCAGTTAATATATTGATCAATCAAATCGGCGATAGCCGCTGTGGGTTTTGGTTGCATGCCGGTGCCAATTATTCTGAAACCTTGGTCACTCAGAGCTTTAGCCAAATGATGGCCGACAAAACCGTTAATACCACTGATAAGTACGCTGCTCATTAGCTTTATTGTACATAGGCTCGGCTCAGGCTAGCCAATTTACTCCTTAGGCTGTGGTATATTTATAGGGACAACAACCATGGCCAAGCTCAAAACCTTGCTTCGAGTTCTTAAAAAAATTCTGCTACGTGTGCTGCACGGTAATTGGCACTACCACGGTAAGGGGCCACTAAAACTAGCGAAGGCAGCTATGACCTATTTTTTCAAATTTGGGCCGCGGGGTTTTATGCGCAAGCTCAAAGCGGAACTTGTTAGTTTCGATCGCCGCAGCGCCGGCTTGGCTGGCACTCTGGCCTTTCCCAACGGCCTAGTAAGCGGTGTGCCGTCAAATGCTATCCTGCCGTGGTATGCCAAACATGCCAAGCCAGTAACAATCGTTATCCCAAGCTATAACGACTTTGAGCTGCTCGGGCCTTGCCTGGCCGCTCTGAAGTCAACCACTGATCCAAAACTGGTACATATTTTGATAGTTGACGATTACGCTCAGCCGGCCAATCGTCAAAAACTAAAGACATTGGAGGACGAGCAGGTGAAAGTTATTTTCCGCCCCAAAAATGGCGGTTTTGCCAAAGCGGTGAACACTGGCCTGAGGGCGGCTGATAAAAAACACGATGTTATCGTGCTCAATAGCGACACCACCGCTCACCCAGGCTGGCTGGAGGCTCTGCAATACGGCGCTTATGAATTTGGTGTTGACAGCGGCGTGGTTGGGCCCAAACTGCTTTATCCTGATGGCCGGATTCAAAGTGCCGGCAGTCACCGCAACACTGACGCGCCGGAGTGGTTTGACCACTACTACCGCTTTCAACCAGCCAACTATGGGCCGGCCAATATTCCGCATTACTGTCTGGCTGTCACTGGCGCCTGCATGTACGTCAAGCGGGAGTTCATTAACTACATTGGCTTGTTGGATGAGCACTACCAATTTGCTTTTGAGGAAGTTGACTGGTGCTTGCGCGGCTGGGAGGCGGGTTATCGCACGCTTTAC
>MGCV01000002.1 GCA_001790575.1 Candidatus Saccharibacteria bacterium RIFCSPHIGHO2_12_FULL_47_17
AGTTTAATACTTCCTTCACTTCACCTAGAAATTTTTTCAAGCCATTCAATGCGGCCTTAATTTCTGGCTCGGTAGCCTTATTCTTGGCTTTAAATAAAACAATGTGATGGACCATAATTTTGGTGGGCGCTGAGGGACTCGAACCCCCGACCCCCTCGGTGTAAACGAGATGCTCTAGCCAACTGAGCTAAGCGCCCGGCTTTAGGTGATTATAACAGATTAGATGTTATAATTTGTACCGTTAGTTTTATAAGTTGGGTGAGTGGTGAAACCAGGTAAACACGCCAGATTGAGGTTCTGGTGCCGCAAGGCTTGGAGGTTCAAATCCTCTCTCACCCACCACGTTGATTTGACCTAATCGCAAGCGTACAATCAAAGCTAACAGGAGGTTGAAATGGTAGGATTTTGGTTTTGGTTTCTGGTCGTTATAGTAGTTATTTTGGTAATAACTGGAGTGCGACTGATAAACCAGTATCAACGGGGTGTAGTTTTGCGCTTGGGCAGGATTCGACCCAGAGTCAAAGAACCGGGCCTGCGTTTGATTATTCCAATCGTCGATCAGATGCGTAAAGTTGACATTCGAATTGTTACGCTACCGGTTGATAGCCAAAAGATCATCACCAAAGACAATGTCTCAATTGACGTTGCGGCAGTTGCTTACTACCAGGTTAGTGATCCCATTAAGTCGGTTGTTGAAATCCAAAATGTTATTAGCGCCACTTATCAAATTGCCCAGACAACTGTGCGCAATGTGGTCGGTCAAAGTGCCCTTGATGAGGTTTTGAGCAATACCTCGGCCATTAATGACAAAATTAAAGAGATTCTGGATGTAGCGACGGCCAAGTGGGGTATCTTTGTCAGCACGGTTGCGCTCAAAGACATCCAACTGCCGGAAACTATGCAGCGGGCAATGGCCAAACAAGCCGAGGCTGAGCGCGAAAAACGGGCCAAAATTATTGCTGCTGAAGGTGAAAAGTTGAGCGCTACCGCGTTAGGTGAAGCAGCTGATATTATCAATGCTCACCCGATAGCCCTGCAGCTACGTAATTTGCAAGTGCTTAGTGAAATTGCCGTTGAGAAAAACAGCACTATAGTTTTTCCAAACCAATTTCTAAGCACGATAGACGACGTCAAAAAATTCTTAGCCAAAGAACAACAATGAGTCAGTAAATAGTAAAAAAGCAAAAAGTTAGAATATTGTAAATTAACAGAGGCAAAACCTCAATCTTACGTTTGAGCCAATGAAATATACTAAGTTATGAAGATGGGCACCCATCCGGGGTGGTTAAGTTCAAGTATCGATAAGTGTACAAAAATATCAATACTCAAATGAATAGCTAAAACATAGGCCAAAGATCCGGTTCGTTGATAAATGTAGCCTTGTGATAAGGCAAAGGCAAAGATCACCACAAAACTCCAGCCTATCCAGCCGACCCCAAACAAGAATGAGGCAAACATAATTGCCTGACCGATATTTGCCTGCCAAAAAGGCAGATGCCGCCTAAGGATTGCCAGCACAACCGTTATAAAAAACAACTCCTCCCAGGCCGCCACGGCATTAAGCCCTATATAAGAAGTGAGAATATTCCAAAATCCCGGTTCGATAATCCAATTAAGATAGGAGTTGGTTCCGCGGAGAATAAAAGGTAAGATGAGGTACGACAAAAAAAGCGTGAACAGAATGTAGGCAATCCTTTTTTTGCGCCAGATTCTGTGAATATTAAATGGGAAAGATACCAGATTATTTCTATATACGTATTTAGCGATTAGATATGGTGTAGCTACACTTAACAAAAGCGGGAATCCCATTTGGGTAACATGTTGCAGGCCAATACTTGTGCCGAAGGGCGTAACGCCAAGCAGGGCAATTGCGGAGTAGACAAGGAGAATATTACGCCGAAACTCTTTCCCACAAAACCCAAGATTAATAAGACCGACTATTAGAATGCCGTAACCTAGTGTTGTCTCCTGTAAGGCCAAAAGCACGATAGCCGATAAACACAGCAAGAAGACATTGGCATACTCGCATATTTTTTTCACTTTGAAATTTGGTGTGGTGGCGCCTCTCGGACTCGAACCGAGGACACAAGGCTCTTCAAGCCTCTGCTCTACCAACTGAGCTAAAGCGCCACGTATACCCCAAAAAATACGCTGCGCCTATTTTTCGGGGACCCCGAATTTGGTGCGGGTGAGGGGATTCTAACCCCTGGCCTCTTCCTTGGCAAGGAAGCGCTCTAAACAACTGAGCCACACCCGCGCGTCGGACATTAGAACAGTAGTAAAAGTATAGCAAAATAAAAAATCCTCGCTCTTGTGAGGATTTTTTATTCTCGAGAATGATTTTACTTATGACTATTTTTGGCCATTTCATTTAGCCACTTGAGTGTTAAGACCAACAGTGCCAGACTGATGGTTAACCCGACCAAAAAAATGCTCAAAGCGATGGGCGAGTTCCAATCCCATACGTCGGTCATTGATCCCTCCTTGCCCACCGCTTTATTAATGTAACTTAAGAATAACTATTATTTTGCTTTTTGGCAATATGGTGGGCGAGGTGGGATTCGAACCCACAACCTCTTTCGAGGCGCGGATTTTAAGTCCGCTCTGTAAACCGTTCCAGCACTCGCCCGAAAATTTTTATGTGCCCTCCTACGCCAAGGCTATGGAGGGCATCCTACTTCGCCAAATCCTACGAAGCTTTTAGCGAAGTAGGGTGGAGGCGCGAACGGGATTCGCACCCGTGTAAAGGGTTTTGCAGACCCTTGCCTAACTCCTCGGCCACCGCGCCGTACCTCTATAATAATTATACTTTCCCTCTACCCTAAACCCTATACCCTCGCCCCTAATCAAGGGTTTGGCGGCTCTGGCGAATCATCCACTGGTCAACATTGGAATAACGGTCGGACGGCGTATTGAGGGCTTTCCGCTCGTAACCAAAAACTGGGCCCCGTGTAATATAAAGAAAATTCGGCTGATAAAGAGCTAGAGCTGGGGCATCGGTTATCCAGGCCGACAGAAACGGCTTATACTTAACTGCTCTGAGGCTTGGATCGCTACGCGACCGACCACCTTCTAGAGCCTGATCGGCCGCGGCTGATTTATATTCACTTAAGTTTAGATGGCCCTGTGAGCTGATACTGGCCTGAGAACTATGCCAGTAGGCAAAAACGTCTGGATCAACGCCAATATTAACTGCGTAAACTAAAATATCGTAATCGTGGTTGGCGACGACTGATCCCTGAAGCTCATCACCCTCATAGTACTGAACATCAACTTTGACACCTATTTGACCCCATTGTAATTGTAGATACTGGGCTGCCAGCGTGTAATGATGAGTATTTTGGGAGCGCAGGTTAAGCTGTAGCAGTTGTCCGGCCCTCATACGATAGCCATCAGCTCCTCGCACCCAGCCTACCCCGTCCAGTAATTGATTGGCTCTGGCTTGATCGAATGGCGACTGGATGATTGCTGGATCATAACCTAACTGGCCGCGCAGCAGTGGGCTATCAACCAGTTTCGTCGAATTGCCGCCGAAAGACACAAACTGTGATCGCTCTACGCCGTTAACCAGCGCCCGGCGAACATTTAGGTCATTAAGCGCTGGCCGCGAAGTATTAAAGAAAGCCATGACTGCTGTTGTCAGTGGCGTGGCATAAACTTGAACAGTTTTATCCTTTGTTATCTCTAGCGGCACGGCCTCTAGGCCGGCTAGACCATTGACTTGCTTTTTCTTAAAGGCGGCGATGGCTTGTTGCTCGTCGTTAAAGGTAGTCAGATTAAAACCATCTAATTTCGGCTGGCCGGTATGATAGTTTCCAAATGAGGCCAGTGAAATACGCTGCTGCAAATCTTTTCCCGGCGTGCCAATGGCTTCAAAAAAGTTCCACTCATAGGGGCCGGTACCGACCGGCTCGATATTGAATGAAGCGCTTCTCAGCTCAGCTGGTGGTACCTGTTTGAGCAAATGCTCCGGCAGAACACCATTAGTCATAGTATATGGGAAGGCACTCAAGGCGCTCGGCAGATCAAAGCTAATGTTCAGGTCGTCTACTTTGCTGACATTAATATCTTTCCAGCTGTTATAAAGTGGCGATTGGGATTGAATGTTCTTGATCGTATTGTAAGTAAAGACAACATCATCAGCGCTGAAGGGCTGGCCATCATGCCATTTAATATTTTGCTTTAATTTAACGGTGTAATGCGTTTGGGCCGGACCTTGGGACCAAGTCTCGGCCAGATCACCAACTAACTGATTGGCGCTGTCATATTTCAGTAGGCTTGAAAAGACTAGACGACTGATAGCTCGATCAGCGGCGCTGGCAGCGTATATTGGATTGGCATTGGTGAACTTGCCAATCAGGCCCTCGGTATAAATTCCGCCAGCCTCCGGTTGAAGCGATTGATAGTGCGATGACAGGGCCCGTGTTTGCAGCACTGTCACTATTAAAAGCAGAATAAAAAGTAGCACCCACAACAAGACAAAGCGTTTAACTGTCAGCAATCTATCGAAACGCCGCAGCAGAAGTTTTTCTATCTGTTGATCGGCCTGCTGACCTAGTTCCACGGCATCGCGTTGGCGTCTGAGCAGACCACGACGCCATCTTCGCCTCTTCAAATCATTAATCACAGCCACCTATTTACTTTATCATTATGCCCAGTTGCTCTGCATTCGCCAGTAGCCACGCGCTTGGACAGAAGATAGGGAAAGGTAGTAGCTCGCGGTTCGCCGAAGGTGAAATCGAATTCATTTCGATAGCGAGCGTTGAAGGAAAACCGCGGGTTGTCCTTCAAAAGGCGAAGCCGCTGTTATTGGGAGACGAGGGTCATTAATATACTAGCCGAGAAAATAAAAACCAAAATTATAGTTAACTGATGTAGCGTTTTATCGGAACCGCGGCGCACAGTATTAACTTCGCCCGATCCGCCTAAGCCGGCACCCAAGCTGGCACCGCGGGTCTGGATTAAGATTAAAAAGATCAGTAGCACGACACTGACAATTGTTATGTAATTCCAAATGTTCATTATTTAGACATCCTCCGTTATCTTAGTCACCAAAAAATTAACCAAACCAACTATTAGACCGGCAATTATGGCGATGCCCAAATTCTTAACATACAGCGAGCTATAGAGCCAGCTGACGATTATGATCATAAAGCCATTGACCACTAGCATGAAAAATCCCAAACTCAGAATAATGGCCGGAAAGGATAGTACTACCAGCAGAGGCTTGAGGGCCATATTGACCAGTGCCAATAATAAGCCGGCACCTACAACGGTTGTCCAACTACTACCAACACTAAAGCGGGCTGGACCTAGTAAGGCAGCCGCCATCCACAGCCCTAGCGATGATACTGCCCATCTGACGCCGAAGCTTAACAAAAAATGTTGCATAATTCTTACCCGGTAGTAGACTTTCGAGTCAGCTCGTCATCAGACGAGCGTTTATTATTCGACATTGATACTTTCATTACTTCAGAAAACCTACCCACATTAACAGCCCTGGGTAACGAGCTAAAGCTTTAAGTGAAAAGCCGAATAATCTCGAAAGCTCACTACCGGGCTTATCTTTTATTGTACCAGGATGGGGCTTAACCAGGTTGTTTTAAGTATCTGGTTAGTTTCAGGGCCGTTTTGACACCGAGCACTGATGCCAGTTCTTCAGTCGATGCCCCCAATACATTTTTGGTTGAGCCAAAATGGCGGATTAGTTTTTTTCTGGTGACTGGCCCAATACCGGGGACATCATCCAGCAGGCTAGCGGTTTGGCGCTGGCCGCGGAGAATGGTGTGGTAGCTGACAGCAAAGCGATGTGACTCGTCTCGGATCCGCTGCAACAGTTTAACCAAGTGTGAGTTTTGCGGTAGTTGAATTACAGCAAATCCGGGTTCCTGGCTTCTCGCTTCTTGCTTCGGAATTATTATTTCCTCAAAGCGTTTGGCCAAACCAATGCCTGGAATTGTTTGCTTGGCATCGGCCAATGCCTTAAGACCGGCCGCCAGTTGGCCCTTACCCCCGTCAATCAATACCAAATTAGGCTGGCCCCATTTTTTAATATTCTCAGACCTAAAACGTCGTTTGACAGCCTCATGCAAATGAGCGAAATCATCATTGCCAAGCCCTCTAATTTTAAATTTCCGATAAGCCGATTTATATGGTAGACCATCAGCAAAAACCACCATGCTGGCCGTTGTATCACTACCTTGAATATGGCTCACATCAAAACCCTCTATACGACGAGGTGGTTCCTTAAGACCAACTAAACCAGCTAGCTCGACCAGGGCTTGATCTTTGGAGGCATCCTGGATTTCGCGGTCCGAAAAAATAATTTGCTGGCTCAGGGCCTGAAGATGCTGAAGTTGGTTACGTAATTTGGCAGCTTGCTCGAACTGCTTGGCCTTGGCCGCTCGCTTCATTTCCTTTTCAATTTGACGCATCAGTGATTGCCGGTTGCCGCGCAGATATTGCATTAGCTTGCGCAGATTTGCACGATAATCGGTCAGTGTGGTTCGGCCCTCCTCCAAACCAGGATCCAAACCCAAGTGATAATACAGACTGGCTCGTTTCTGACTATATGGCCTTGAAATGGCATAAGGGAATGCCTGGCGCAGGTAGCGCAGGGCTTTTTTCAGCGAAAAACTGCTTAGGTAGGGACCAAAATATTCGGCACCGTCATCTAGAGGCCGACGAACCAACTTGACAGTCGGGTAGTCGCTTTTAATATCTATTCGGACATACAGTAGGCTTTTATCATCACGCAACATTATGTTGTAGCGTGGCAGGTAGCGCCGAACCAGTTCGGCTTCCAAAAAAAGAGCGTCAACTTCCGACTCCACTTCAGTCCAATCTAAATCGGCAATCTCTTTTATCAGTGAGGCCGTTTTTGCGTCAGCAATCCTGAGCGAAGTCGAAGGATGAAAATACTGTCGCACGCGATTTCGCAGGTTGGCCGCCTTGCCAATGTAAATCACTTCTCGGTCTTTACTTTTATAAAAATACACCCCAGGATTTGTCGGCAGTTTGGTCAACTTAAGCCGTAACTTGTCTCTCATAATGCAATTATCAGCCTAGCATAAATTTGACAACCTTGAGCTTTATCTGTTAAATTGTTGTTAATAGTAAATAACAGGGAAGAAAGGAACGGCTAAAAATGTTAACAACTGCTTTATTGTGCAACAGGTCGTTCTTTTGCCTGTTGTTTAAAACCTAAAACAAAAAGTTTCAGTTCAGTTTAATATAAATGCAGCGGGGAGGCTGCAATTTTGGAGCAAACACGTAATATAGCCGCGACCAAGCTGGCTGCCGCCCATTATTGGCAGCAGATTAGACGCGAGTGGAAGAATGTCATACCGGCATTCCTGCTGCCGAGCATCGGCTCGGTCTTGGTTTTTTATGTGCCGCCCCTGATTGTAGCGAAAATACTAGTCCGGTTTGCCGAAAATTCTGCACCCGAGCTTGGCCAGTTCATCCCATACGTGATACTGTTTGTAATCCTTTGGGGTCTGGGCGAAATTCTGTGGCGTGCCGGCCTGAACTTTCTCATAAAGGCCGAGGTTAACGGCATGCGGCGTCTGTTCAACCAGGCCATGGATTATCTTCTGGTCAAAGATTTGGCCTTTTTCCATGATAACTTTGCCGGTTCTCTAACCAAACGAGTCGTTAGCTACAGCTGGAAGTACACCGACCTGATGGATACGCTAATTTTCAATGTCTTCACGTCATATCTGCCGATAATTTTCGTCGTCTTCGTGCTTTGGCAATTCTCGCCGTGGCTAGTAGTCGGCTTGCTGGGGCTTATGTTGTTATCCGGCTTGGTGGTAGCACCATTAGTCCGTCGCCGGCAGAAGATGGTAGCCATCCGTGAGACAGCCAGCACGGCTGCCGCCGGCAACATTGCCGACATTTTTTCCAACATCGATACTGTCAAGGCTTTTGCTAATGAACAACACGAGCAAAAGAATCATCGCCACAAAATTGAAGATCTGGCCGTTAAAGCCAAGCGTTCTTGGGACTATCAAAACTTGCGAATCGATGTTACGCTTTCGCCTTTCTTTGTCCTGACTAATGCCGTCGGATTGATTCTGGCTCTGTATGTAGCCAGTCATAGTCGCATCAGTCTGGAAGTCGTCTTTGTGACCTTCAACTACTATGCCGGTGCTACCCGCACCATGTGGGAGTTTAATCATGTTTACCGCAACATTGAGTGGGCGTTGACTGAAGCTGCCCAGTTTACTGAGCTTTTGCTAGAGCAACCAAAGGTCAAAGATCCGGCCAGACCAAAACCGTTTAGGGCTGGCAAAGGTGAAATTAGAATGCAGGCTGTTAATTTCCGCTACCAAGAAGATGGTGGCGAGCATTTGTTTAAAGACTTCAACCTCAAAATTAAGCCGGGCGAGAAGGTGGCTCTGGTTGGTCACTCCGGCGGCGGCAAGACCACCATAACTCGTCTGCTACTGCGGTTTATGGACATTGAAAGTGGTGAGATTTTGATCGATGATCAGAACATCGCCAAAGTCCGGCAGAAGGATCTGCGCGATTCTATCGCCTATGTGCCGCAGGAGCCGGCTATGTTCCACCGTTCTCTAAGCGATAACATCCGCTATGGCCGCTTAGATGCAACCGATAAAGAAATTGAGCGAGTTGCTCAAGATGCTTATGCCACTGAGTTCATAGATCAACTGCCAGACGGCTACGACACACTGGTTGGCGAACGCGGTGTTAAGCTCTCCGGCGGTCAACGCCAGCGCATCGCCATTGCTCGGGCAATGGTTAAGAATGCCCCGATTTTGATCCTCGACGAGGCCACCAGTGCTTTGGATTCGGAGAGCGAAAAGTTCATCCAGGCAGCTTTGTGGAAACTAATGAAAGACCGCACTGTGATTGTTATTGCCCACCGTCTAAGTACCATTCAACGCATGGATCGGATTGTCGTGTTGGAGGAAGGTAGGATTGTGGAAGAAGGTTCACACAAGGAACTTCTAAAACAAGATGGTATTTACGCTACGCTTTGGGCCCACCAATCCGGCGGCTTCCTAGAAGAGTAGCGGTTCGGGCTTTATTCCCTTTCCCGCTTATACTTTGAAAAATGAAGTATTTAGGATATACATTAAGTATAAACTTGGGGAAATTATGAAATATGTTGTAGATAGTTCAGGTGACTTACCTCGTGTCTCAGGTGTTCCAGTTGATGAGGCTGGATGGTTTGAGTCTGACGTCCCGGGTGTCGACAACGTCAAAGAAGTTCACCTGAGCGGTATTGCCATGGGGAGCTTATTTCGTGCCGAACAGGGGGATTTTTCTGGTATTGAACAACTGGTGGTGTATGACCCAACAAGACCCGGCGTACATAGATTTGAGGGCTGCAAGGCACATATAGTTCCGTCCGGTTCGGTAGAAGTTGAGGTAACAGAAGTCAGAGAAATGCTGCCCTTCCGGCCAGAAGTCTAAAAAATCCCGGCGGACTCCCGCCTTCGCTAAAGCTTCAGACGGCTACATACCCGACGCTAACGATAAGGCAGTTGTGTCTCTTATAGTTACTTGATGATAAGTACTCAAGCGATCAATACGGGGCTTAGCTTCCTGGTATAAACCGTCGGCGCCAACTGCGCTCCTTAGTGCCACACGAGGATACCCACGATCATCTGCGTAAACAGCGTATGAATCCACTAGCATAGGGTCAGCGCCGATCACAGCAGGAACTTCGCCATCAGTTAGCTCGGTTACCGCAACGGGGTGAGCGCGCTTGACTTCGCGTCGGATCGGCCCGGTCGGAAAAAATGTAATTTCACTGCCTTGATTAACTTGGTACCAGTCTATCGGCTCCAGCTTTATGGCATGGTGCGTCATTGCAAGCTCGGCCTGAGCTTTAGTCATAAG
>MGCV01000003.1 GCA_001790575.1 Candidatus Saccharibacteria bacterium RIFCSPHIGHO2_12_FULL_47_17
ACGATACCCAAAGAGCTATGGGAGAATTTTTTCGTGTCCTTAAGCCAGGCGGTGTGATTAGCGTCCGGGTTAAGGCTAGAAAACCAGAAGATCCGGAAACTGGTCATGAAGCCGATCAACTCTCTGGTGGCAATACTCGCTTTTTTCGCTACTATACGCTAGAGGAAATTACGGGATATGCGGCACAAGCAGGCTTTAAGGTGGCTCAGTCCGAAATATATAATGAGAAGAATCGCGCTCAGCAGATGGCAGATCAATCAAGAATCCGAGACATCAACTGGGTAATTTTCACAGCACATAAACTACTTCGCTCAGAATAATTTAGATTTTTATTCGTATTTTGGCAGGAAGCGGCGGAGGCAGAGCAGAGCCCGCCTATTGCTTCGAATATTTTTTCACCGGTGCTAAATTTAAGAAATCAGCGACAGAGATTATACTTATCCCTTTGTAGTTTTGTAGTATTAACAAATCTTCGTCTCCTGTGATGATGTAATTACAGCTTCCAGCCATAGCTGTGGCAATAACGGGGTCATCTTTTGGGTCTCTGCTAATCTCAGGCAGGCTAGAAGATTCAACCAAGACACACATCCGATTTAGAAGTTTTTCTAAAGCATTACGCCATTTGTAAGGCGTTTTATGTTCTCTAAGGAGACTTAGAAGTTCGTCGATTAAATATCTAGAATTTATTATGTGATAGTTCTGCTTGCAGAATCTTATTACTGCTTCTGGCTTACCGCCATATAGAATTCCGCTGAACCAGACGTTAGTATCTATTAAGACTCTATAGTTTCCAGCTTCGCTTTTGATTGCGCCTTGCGCTAATATCTCTAGCCACTGCTTTCTCTGACTTGTACCCAATTTCTTTGCCGATTTGTTTGCCATAAGCCATCAATTCCTCAAATTCCTGTTCCTCACGCAAATACTTTAGTGCCGCGTAGCGCAAAAAGTCACTGCGGCTTCCAAACTGCTCCTTGGCCTTTTTATCTATTTGATCGGCCAAAGCCGCAGGAAACGATATGTTAAAAGTTTTAACTGACATAATTCTTTATACTCAACTTGACTAAATTTAACTATATCTATTGTATGAAAATTGTATGAATATGTCAATAACAAATTATATGCGGGGAGGGGGAGAGGGAACAGAGCCCGGAGTTATTGCTCTGGGTAATAATGCTTGTAGGCTTCATCTGCAAAGATCGCTTTGTCTTCAAGATGTGGAACTCCGTTCTTCAAAGAGAATTCGAATCCTTCGCCCAGCAAGAATGCCTTTTCTGCAGTATTCGCTGTGGCTTTAGCGGCAAAGTAAAGTGCGTATAGGCTTCTAAGTGCTCCCGCGGCTTCTGCCCCCTGTCCTTCAGTGATGGCTGTAACTTGATCTTTTAGCTCTTTTCTTACTTCCATTGGAGTACTCATAACTCAAATTATACGCAGAGAGCGGGCCACCAGCACCATTACAGGGTGCGACCCTGTAAACCAGCTCTAACTCCTATAGGGTACGACCCTATTTATTATAGAAGATGTGGGCTTGTCCAGCCACTTGCTGTGGCGAGGGTTGGGGAGTAGAACCCCTAGAGTTGTTGTTGACTTGAAACTTCGTGAGCCAGCCCTCCTTGGATCCTTACTCCTAGCCCAATTTCTTCACCATCTTTAATTAATGGAGCGACGTCTGCATTCCAGCCAGCTTCGCCGATTATCGCAGCTAAGTCACGTAACTCTTCGATTGACACTTCCGGGGGAGCCAACCTATGTACTTGAAGTAGCTCGCAATCACTCATATCCATGCCATCTGTTAACTCACCAAGTACATAAGCTACCTCAGCGGCATACATCTGTATAGGGCTCGGAGTTTTGGTTCTCCATTACGATGATCCGGATCTAACATTCAAACTCCTCTTTAAAGCTATTATTACTCAAAAGGCCAGTTTTGCAAGCATAAGCCCAGTAGTAGACTTTCGAGTCTGTCTGTAAGGCAGATGAAATATTCGCTGGAGCGAATAATCTCGAAAGCTCACTACTGGGTAAGCACCTCTGTTTTTTAGGCGGGTCTTTGGTCGAGTGGAGTCGGTTCAAGCAACTCTGGTGCTAGCCAACCCTGCATAGCCAGCTCGTCTTCTATCTCAGCAATAGATTTTTTGCCCATGCCTATCATTGCTTCGAGTTCTAATTCCGAAAGATTACCGAGCTGCCCCAGGGTTCTAATTTCATTTTTGTGTAAGACGTTATAGGGACGAGTGCTAAGTTCTATTTCCTCGATGGGCAAGTCAACAAGCGCTTCCGGAATAAGGCCAATTGGCATTGCTTTGATACGAAGTTTCTCGAGATCGATCCCGTGAGACGCCAGAAGTCCTAGTAAATGGTTAACCGAGCCTACAATCGTGTCAGACATTCGTTGTTTGTCGGGCGAGTATGTCCGGCCTAAATCGCTAACAATGCGCTGCAGGCGGTCATGATCATATCTGCCACTAGTTGCTATCTCGCCTAGTGTATGGCGGGCATCCGGCGATCTTTCTAAAAATCTCGGTTGGCTTGGATTTGTCTCTGTATCTGCCATAGTCCTAATTTAAATAGCCGCGAGCCATCAATGCAAGCATAAGCACCTCTGTTTTCGGACCAAACTAAGCCTTTTTTGGGAGGTAGCGTCGGAGGCAGAGCAGGACCATAAGTCCGTCGAAGAAGACGACATAGGCCGGTAGTAAATAGCCCGACAATTGTGAACTGTCTGCGCTTATCCAGGCTAGACTGCTAGCCAGCAAAAACCAGAACCAGAAAAAGAAATGCTCGTCGCGCGGATCGTCGATAACTTTTTTGATGGTCGGAATGCCACCGATAAAGTTGGCAATCAAGCCGATTGTCAAGTTAAGAAACGGAGCGTGGGTTGTTAGCCAGATAATCAAACTGGCTGCCAGCAGGATCGAACTTATCAGCTCCGTCTTGCCAAAAGTCCGTTTAGATTTTTTTAACGAAAGACTAAGGATAGCAACATTGCCCGCAACGGCAAGTGTTGCCATTAGCTTGATTCCAGGGCTGTTATGTAGGGCGAAAACACTGGCGAAATTATTGAAGGCGATGCCAAACCAAATAATCCGCGTATAAATACTCGGCCGATATTTGTCATAAAAAATCGCATGGGTTGCTGTGGAGTAGGAAAGAATCGTAAATAGCGCGATTAACCAAATCATCAGTTAATCATACCAAACAGGGGTATAATTTATCTGCTGAGGAGGTTTATATGGTTATACCGAATTTGAAATTGAACACCGGCGCAAGTATCCCGCAGGTTGGATTGGGGACGTGGATGCTAACTGATGAAAAAGAATGTAAAGATGCGGTTACGTCCGCGCTCGAAATTGGCTACCCCCATATAGACACGGCGCAGGCCTACCACAACGAGCAGTTTGTTGGCGAAGTTATGAAAGCCAGCGGCATTGCTCGCAAAGATATATTTATTACTACCAAAATCGACGTTGATAATATGGGCTACAGACTTGAAGATAGCTTTAATAAGTCGCTAAAAAAGCTGCAGACTGACTATGTGGATTTGTTACTGCTTCATTTTCCCATGACCATGTATCGCCGGCCGGCTTGGCCAAGAATGGAAGAAATTTACAAATCCGGGCGTGCCAAAAATATTGGCGTGAGCAACTACATGATTAATCATTTGGAAGAGCTTTTGGCCGAGTGCGAGGTAAGGCCAGCCGTAAACCAATTTGAAATGCACGTATTTTTGCAATCGCCCGAGTTGGTTGATTTTTGTAAACAGCAGGGAATTGTCGTTGAAGCCTACTCGCCTTTGGCGCGCGGTCGTAGAATGGATGACCCAACCTTAGTTGCTATTGCTAAAAAGCATAAAAAGACTTCAGCCCAAATCATGATTCGTTGGTGTATCGAAATGGGTGCCGTGACGATACCAAAATCGGCCCACAAAGATAGAATTGCCGAAAATTTTGAGGTTTTTGACTTCAAACTCGACAAAGCGGATTTGAAAATGCTAAAAACGCTCGACCAAGATTTCCGCGTCAGCTGGGATCCCACCCACGTCCCTTAGTTCAGACTAGAGCATTTTTTCTCTTGTTTGTCAAAAGGACCTATGACATAATTGTTTGTAATGACATCCCGCACTGAAGCTTACAATTTGGAAGCCGAAACCAGTCAGTATGGCAAGCATCTTTTTAGACTGCTAGATGAACGTCAAGTTCCGGCTGAAGTCATTGAAACCGTTGACCACATGGACTTGATGGTGCCTGAGGCCATCTTCGGTGATTTTATGAGAAAAGAGATTTCACCTAGATCACTTGAGGTAGCTTATATGACGGATGAGCCGTTATTTGTAATGAATGCAATGCTCAAGAGTAATATTGAGGTTTTTAGAACTTATGCTAACCAGTGGCTGCAAGTAAGCAGGGAAGAAGCCTGGAAGCGAAAAAAAATTGAGCCGGTGATTGACGCAATAACCTTTTACTACCCTGATCTTAAGAAGGCCAAAAAAATACTTAAAAAAAATACTAGCCTTCATCCAAGGGAGGTTAAAAGGGATGGTCTTGACTGTTTAAGCGTTACCCTAGCCAGTGCAGTTAGGTTTGAGGTAATATCAATACCTATTTACAGAGCTACTGAGCTGGGCCACCGTAAAAAGATTAATTTAGCTCAGCCGATAGTCAAAGCTCAGGCGGCATAGAGAAAGAAGCCGACAGCAATAATGGCATAGGCGGACAGTAATTGGGCGCCTTCGAACCAGTTGCTCTCACCATCCTGGATAACAATATTGGCTATCATGACCGAGACAATGATGGTCGCCAGCTCAAAGGTCGTGAAAATCAAGTCCATGCTTTGGCCCAGCAGCAGGCCGGCAAAAACCAGCAGCGGCACCACGAACATAGCAATTTGAGTGGCCGAGCCAATGGCTATCTGCAGGGAAAGGTCCATGCGGTTCTTGACCGCCATGACAACTGCCGAGGCGTGCTCGGCAGCATTACCAATGATGGCGATTATAACCGCACCGACGAACAGTTCCGTCCAACCCAAGTTGTGCAAGGCTGGTTCAATTGACTCAACTAAGATTTCGCTGATCCAACCAACGCCGGCTGTTGAGGCAAGTAGAACAGTGATGCTTTTTTTGGTACTCCAGCGGGACTCATGGCCGAGCTCTTCGGTATAAAGATGTTTGTGGGTCCGGAAGATAAAGAAAAGAAATGCCAGATAAATAACGAACATAATAATCGCCACCAGCACGCTCAAATCCTTACTGTGTATGGCATTGGCAGCTGGTGAAGTCAGCAAAAAAATCTGCGGAATAGTCAGGGCGATTACGCCCAGCAACAATATGGCGCCGCTGGCTTGGGCAGCCGTGCGGTTAAAAACCTGCTTATTGTGCTTTAAGCCGCCGAGAAAAATTGAAGCCCCTAAAACTAAAAGCAAGTTGCCGATAATTGAGCCGGTAATCGAGGCTTTGACAAGCTCGATCAAGCCGGCATTGAGCGCTAGCCCAGCGATTATTAACTCGGTAGCATTTCCGAATGTGGCATTGAGTAGCCCGCCCAGTGCCGGGCCACTACGGCTGGCAATTTCCTCTGTTGCTTCACCCAAAAACTTTGCCAGGGGAATTATGGCCAAAGCAGCTAAAAAGAAAACGGTTGTATATGACCAATGCAGGTAGTTACCCAATATAGCAACCGGCACTATGGCTAATGAGCCGAGAAAAAACCTCTGCATGCATCAAGATTAACATTTTTGCTAACCCCGCGCCTATTTAGACCGAACTCCCCCTATATATACATAAAGCATCCCATTCCACCTCATCCCACCCCATGCCATCTATTGAAACATTTAAATATTTAAATGTTTCAATGAAGGGAAGTGAGTGTACATTGAGATAAGGAAAGATGGGAAAAAATAATAAAGAGAGGACGCGGCAAGGACTATTAGGAATTTAATATCTTTTCTTAAGCTTGGATATCATAATAAAAGTATGAAAAGATGGCGTGATCGGATTGAAGCGGGACAAGAATTAGCCAAAGCATTGGCCGACTATAAGGATAAACCGGTTGTGGTTTATGGCCTACCACGTGGTGGTGTGGTGGTGGCAGCTGAAGTCGCCCGAGCTTTAAATGCACCGTTGGATTTAATAATTGCTCGCAAAATCGGCCATCCGTTTCATCCGGAATACGCTATCGGCGCGGTCACCGAAACCGGTCAACCGGTATTGAACGAATCCGAGACCTCGACTTTAGATCAAAAATGGTTACAAAAAACCATTGCCGAACAAAGAACCGAGGCCAAACGCCGGCGCGAACTCTACTTAGAAGGTAAAGAGCTGACTCCGCTCCACGGTAAGACGGCTATTTTGGTTGATGATGGCATCGCCACCGGCCTGACCTTCAGAGTCGCTATAGAGGAGTTGAAGTCCAAGAAACCGGCCAAGATAGTAGTGGCCGTGCCGGTCGCGCCGGACGATTCGGCAGCCGAAATAGAGGCCGAAGTTGATGAATTTATCTGTTTGTTACGGAAAAAGTATTATCTTGGCGCGGTTGGCACCTACTATGAATACTTTGAGCAAACCGAAGATGACGAAGTAATCGACATTTTAAGCGAGTTCGAATGATAAAGGCGATTATTTTTGACTGTTTCGGAGTTCTTACTAAGGATTGGTGGCGGGAGTTTTGTGCGACGTTGCCCGAGGGACCGGCTCTTGAAAAGGCCAAAGAGCTCAATCATCAGTATGACGCCGGCCTTATAAGTCTAAGCGATTTTGTAGAGGCGGTGCACCGAATTACTGGCCGGGCACCGCAGCCAATCGAAGATATTTTTTCCAGTCCCGAGCCTATGAAAAATACCGAGCTGCTGGAATACATCAAACTACTAAAGCCCAAATATAAAATCGGCATAATTAGTAACGTTGGCACCAATTGGATAAGAGATTATTTTTTGTCCAAAGAGGAACAGGCGCTATTTGACGATATGGTCCTTTCGTTCGAAGCCGGGACCACCAAGCCAGATCCCCAAATCTATCAACTGGCACTGGAGCGTCTTGGCGTTAAGCCCGAAGAGGCCGTGTTTGTCGACGACCTCGAGCCTTACTGTGCCGCCGCCCGAGCTGTGGGTATGCAGGCCATCAATTACGACAACCTAAAACAGCTAAAAACCGACCTCGAACAAGCCCTAAAAGTCTAAAAGTTTACCATTCACCATTTACTGTTTACTTTGCGTTTACTATTTACTGTTTACCATGGAAAACAGTAAACGGAAAACTGTCTCTAGCGGCCAGTTCTAATAATTAGTTTGCCGCGAATGCCGCAGGCCTTGATAATTTTTTGTTTTTCCAGTTGAAGCGTGCCAGCCAGTGCCGAGTTAGAAACACTAACCGTTACATCGTTATTTCTAACAGTGACGCTGCATGCGCTTTTGTAACGCCGCTGAATATAATCTTTGACAGATTGAGATTCCCTGGGCGGCGTGAACTTTTTTCTGGATAAAATTTCCTGCAAACTCTCCATGCTTTAGACAAGTATAAACTAAAACAATCCCAAAGGTGTTAACTAAGATTGCCAAAACAGCTAATCTATGCTATAATCTACTAAGTTATGCCAACAGAAACACTCAAACCGGCTCTAGATGCAGATAGAACTCCTGAAAATTTAGGGGAATATCCCAACAGCTATACCGTGGAATTTACCGAGGGTAGAGTGACTTACTCTCTATATGGCGATCCGAACTCTGCCCATAATCCGATAATTGTGGTTAACGATATGGTACAGGGGCGGAAGTCCAACAAAGAGCTGGCCGCACTTCTTTCGGCCGACGGCCGGCAAGTTCTGATATATGAGGATCCAGAATACATCGAGTCTATTTCGGCTAAAGACAAGAGAAATACTATTAAGGCTGTGGACTTTCAGGCTGAGGCGGTTCTAGCAGCCGCCAAAGACGCTGGACTGCTGGACACTGATAGGTCGGTTAATATGATTGGCCACTCCCTTGGTGGATTAATTGCACAGAGGATAAGACAAATTGCCCAACGGGATAGAATTGCTGCACTGGATCCGGAGAAGGATTCGCAATTAGCCCTGATAGCTAGTAGTGGCAATATTCGGCAGGAAAGCTATCGTGGACTTACCGGCCGCTGGCTGGGGTATATGATGAAGGGACTTATAGAGGCGAAAGCCCTAGATCCTAAAGGAGTTAAACGTGGAACTCTTATTACTAATGCCTTGAAACAAAGAAATAAGGCTATTGGCGAAATTCGAGCCGTTAAGGATGAGGAACTTCATTACAATGGCCTTGGCGAAGCTCTTCATTTAGTTTACCCAGAAGATAAAATGTTCCCTTGGCGGCGTACACGACCTACGGTCCAGAGACATATTGAAAACGGGCGGCCCATTGCGGTAGCTACACCGATTGATTATGGGCAACCGGCTCTTAAAGGCTTGGAGTTATGGCTAACTAAGGCTCACCTCAAAGGCCGGAAGGCTCGTCTTAACTTCGCTTTGTCTTATCGCGGCGCTGGTCATGATGAACCGACCAGTAATCCTGAACGGACTGCCAAAGCACTAATTGATTATTTTGATGACGGTCGTGTGCTACATAGGGCTCGAGCAGGACACAAAAAGCATTATCCCCAATACGCCAAAACTTAAACTACGACGTTATAATTAAGGGAATGCCGGAGCTTCCCGAAGTTGAAACTATTAGAATTGGATTGGCTAAACTTTTGCCTAGTTTGGAAGTTAAAGATGTCTGGCATGATTGGCCGAAGTCGTTTCCTAATCCGCCAGCCAACGTCAATGCATTTTTAATCGATGCCAAAATTAAAGAGGTAAGGCGGCGAGCAAAGGTATTAATAATTGATCTTTCGACCAAATATTCGCTGATAATTCATCTAAAAATGACCGGCCAGCTGGTTTTTGTTGACAAAAACCAGCAGAAACTAGAAACTAGGAAAAAGAAACTAGTAAAAAAAGCTAATTCCCAATTCCCAATTCCTAATTCCTCTGAAGCGGGACGCTTCGGTGGAGGGCATCCAACTGATTCGCTGATCAAAAAGTTGCCGGATAAATCCACGCGTGTCATCATCGAGTTCTATCCGAAAAAAGTATCGAGGGGCATGGGCTCGAGTACGATTCAAGGAAAAGGCGAGCAGCGAACTGAGTCGTATATGAAATACGGTGAAGGAGCAGCGCAGGATTTGACGCAGAAGCGTGCCAAGAGCGCCAGCGGAGCTGCTGGCTCTGCTAGCAGGCAGGCTGGTGCGGCCCATGGGCCTCGGCTGTTTTTTAACGATCAGCGGAAGTTCGGCTGGATGCGGCTACTGCCGACTTTGGAAGTTCCGGAAATTGATTTTATGAAAAAAGTCGGCCCGGAACCGCTGGAAGATGATTTTACATTCGAAGTCTTTGCCAACAGATTAGCCCGACGTCAAAAAAGCTCAATCAAAGCCGCGCTGCTCGATCAAACTGTTTTGGCTGGAGTTGGTAATATTTACGCCGACGAGTCGCTGTACGCCGCCAGAATACACCCGGCTACTCCTGTTAAATCAATTTCTAAAGCCAAACTAGCCAATCTTTATTATGAACTGCGGATGATACTCCGTTTGGCTATCGAAGCTGGCGGCAGTACAGATAAGAATTACGTTGATGCCAGCGGTAAAAAGGGAAGTTATTTGAGTTTCGCCAAAGCCTTTCGCAAAGAGGGGCACCCCTGCCCACGCTGCGGCACACCAATTGAGAAGATAAGAGTGGCTGGGAGAGGTACTCATATATGTCCCCATTGTCAGAGGTTGCCGAAATGATAGTTACTTTAACTGGCTCAAATAGTTTTGCATTGAAACGACGCTTGGATGAAGTAGTTAAGAAGTTCGTAAAAGAATATGGTGATTTGGCGCTGGAGCGGTTTGATGGGGAAGAGGACGATGCGCAGGCCATAATTGATGCCATTTCCAACCTGCCGTTTTTAGCAAAAAGGAAAATGGTAGTGGTTCGGGGTGGCAGTTTCAATAAGGATTTTGCTGAGCAGATTGAACAAATAATTAGCTCAACTCCGCAGTGGTGCGAGTTGGTTTTGTATGAACCACAAATTGACCGCCGAACGACCTATTTTAAGGTGTTAAAAACCCAGACCAAGTTCGAAGAATTTCCAGAACTTGATGCCCGCGGCCTGTCCAAATGGCTGGCTGATGAAGCTAAAAAAGAGAGTGGTAATTTATCATTTGGCGACGCTAATTATCTCATTCAACGGCTGGGCACGAATCAAGCCAGGCTTTATAACGAGCTGCTGAAGCTGCTGACTTACAACTTGCAAATTAGTCGCGCCAACATTGACCTTTTGACCGAGTCGAACCCCCAAACCAAGATCTTTGAGCTTTTAGATGCGGCCTTTTCTGGGCAAAAGAAAAGGGCGTTACGGCTTTATGGGGAGCAACGAGCTCAAAAAGTTGAGCCTCAAGAGATTTTGGGCATGATTGTCTGGCAGTTGCGCCTGATTGCTCTGGCCAAATACAGCGGCCAAAAGAGCCCAGCGGAGATTTCTAAAGATAGCGACACAGCCGAATATCCGCTAACAGGGGCCAAAAGGCTAGCCAGCAGCATTTCTGAAACCAAACTTCGTCAGCTGGTGAATGAGGCGTTGGAGCTTGATATCAAGGGTAAAACTACCGCAATAGACCTTGATGAAGCCCTAAAGACTTACTTAGTTACCCTCTAGGGCTTGTTTGAGCTTGACGGCCAATGTCGGCCGGTTAGTTATCAATCCTTCTACACGTTTGTCTTTTAAGACCCTGATGATATGGTTATGATCATCAACTGTCCAGACATAGACCGGTAGCTCTGCCCGTTGCGCCCGTTTAAGCACGCCGAATCTGACAAGCTTATAGTTGGCGCTTAGAAATTTAGCACCGCAGCGCTTGGCACGTTTGATGGGGAAGACTTCGGATAGGCGAGTCCGCAATTTATTTTTAGGTTTATGGCGGCCTAAACTTAAGCCGACATTAATGCCAAGACCCATATCATTAATAGCTTTAACAGATTCGTCTTCAAGGGTAGAAACAACAAACTGATTAGGCTTTAAATGCTTAAGTACTAGCTTGATGAAGTCCGCCTCATAGCCGGGCTCTTTAAGATCCAGCATTATTTTTGTTTTATGCTTACTAGCTAAGTGGACAATTTCTTCGATCAAGCTGATTTCACGGTGGATGGCGGGCAACTCATGAGATACAACCATCACACCATCTTTGGCCCGATGAATGTCAACTTCCACCATGTCGACCCCGGCCTCAACGGCTTTTTTAAAGGCGGCAACAGTGTTTGGCGTGACACCTTCACTGGAGCCACGATGACCAACTATGATTGGCGTACCCATATCAAAAGGATACTACAAGCCGAGCGAGCGGCCTTATTTGGTACGGAAGCTAACTTTTAGCCGTTTTTCTAACAGGTTTTCTCGAAGTTGCTTTTTTAGCTACCGTAGATTGCTTGGCTGTAGATTTGGCGGGTTTGACGCCAATGGCTTTAGCCATGGTGGCCAGTTGGGACTTCTTGCGAGCAGCCTTATTGCGGTGAATCACATTTTTCTTGGCGGCTATATCAATAGCACTCACAGCTGCATGCTGTGCCTTAGAGATCGCCTCTGTCTTGCCGCTTTCGAGCGCCAGCTTAAAGGCTTTGAAAGTATCGCGTAACTGCTGCCGAGTTTTGGTATTGCGGATATTGGCCTTGGCGGCAATCTTTACACGTTTTTTAGCAGATTTAATTATCGGCATGGTGCATAACTATACAGCTCTAACCCCTGTTTGTAAAGTAACTAGACGCCAGAAAATAACTTCTTGCTTAAAGGTAATGGTTATGTTATCATTCACCCCAGAAGTCACCTCACAAAAACTTCTTAAACCAAAACAAAAACTATGGAACCGGCGGCCGCGCAAACCCAAGCAGTAGAGCGCATTTCTCAGGCGTCTAATATTCTAGTGACGGTCAGTTCCAGCCCGTCAGTTGATCAGCTGGCGGCCTGCATTGGCTTAACTTTGCTTTTGAATCGTCTGGACAAACACGCCACGGCTGTTTTTTCGGGGCTGGTGCCATCAACTATTGAGTTTCTGCAGCCGGAAAAAACGCTTGAGACGAATACCGATAGCCTGCGTGATTTTATAATCTCGCTCGATAAAAACAAGGCCGACAAACTGCGCTACAAAGTCGAGGACCAGTTCGTTAGAATCTTCATAACCCCTTATAAAACGAGCTTAAGCGAGAAAGACCTGGTTTTTAGCCAAGGCGATTTTAATGTCGAAGTGGTAGTGGCGCTTGGCGTACATAGCCGCAACCAACTTGACGCGGCCATTACTGCCCATGGTCGGATTTTGCATGACGCTACCGTAATTTCGTTGGTCGCCGGTAAAAGCCAGGCGCCGGACCTTGGCCAAATCAATTGGATAGATCCCGCCGCCAGCAGCCTGTGCGAAATGCTGGTGACTATGAGTGACAGCCTGGGCCAAAATTTGATTGATAATCAGATGGCCACCGCTTTCTTGACCGGTATTGTGGCCGAAACCCAGCGGTTTAGTAACGACAAAACCACGCCAAAGGCCATGAGTGTCAGCGCCAAATTAATGGGTGCCGGAGCTAACCAACAGTTGATTATCAGCAAACTGGAACCGCCCGAACATCCAACCGGCAGCGGCCAACCGTCGCCCAAACAACCACCGCAGTCGCCGAAGCCACAACCCAAAGGTGTTTTGAGTGTTTCGCACCATCCGGAAAACGCCGATACTGCAGAAGTAGAAGTCACGCCAGGCGAAATTCACATAGACGAACAGGGTAATATCATCACAAATTCGACGCAGGCGCGGTCGGCGCCGCAAGCCAGAAGGCCTTTGCCGGACATGCCAACCTTCCAGTCGGCAGGATCGCTGACTGATGACGATTCGGCTGTGCCGGGTCCGCACGATCTACTTGATCCATCGCAGCATCAGCCAGCTATAAGTCCGCCATTTACGGCTGATACTCAACCCGCCTGGTACGACAGTGAAAAACAAGGTCTCAAGGACCCACTGATTGATGGCCACGGGGCTGAAGATAAAATTCTTGACAGGCCCGGCGACCAGGAGCCAGTTGACAATGCAGCCAAACCGGTTACTCTGCCGACGCCACCAGTCGACACTGCTCGCAGTGCTGTTAATCAAGCTATTGCTTCGGCACCTTTTGATCCGGCCGGACATCCGTTAGCTTCGATGGGATCCCAACCAATAGCACAGGACTTACATCCAACCCAATTGCCAAAAATTCCAGGCACCGCGCCACCGCCGGTGCCACCACCGCTGATGCCAAACAACAAAAAAACAGGGTAATAGGGTCGTAGGGTTGTAGTCGATCATCTATAACCCTCTCACCCTATAACCCTATATACTTCTTGCATGGATGGTATTCTGTTGGTTGATAAACCAAAGGGCTGGACTTCGCACGATGTGGTTGCCAAAGTCCGAAAAATTTTATGGCAAAAAACTGGCCGAAAAATCAAGGTGGGACATACTGGCACGCTTGATCCGGCAGCCACTGGCCTGCTGATTTTGGTTATCGGCAGCTATACTCGGCGGGCTGCCAAATTCAGCAAACTGGATAAAGTTTATGATTGCGAACTGACTCTCGGCGCAGTCAGCACGACCGGTGACGCCGACGGCCAAATCAGCTATGTCTCGGATAAAATACCGAATAAAAATCAGTTAAAAAATACAATTTCCCAATTCATTGGTACTTATAAGCAGATTCCACCGGCATACAGCGCCATAAAAATTAAAGGCCAAGAGGCCTATAAATTAGCTCGAGCAGGCAGGGAACTAAAAATGGAGCCGCGGGTTATCACGATCTATAAGATTGAAAATGCGGACTATCAATACCCAAAATTGAATTTTCGAGCAAAGGTTAGTAGCGGTACCTACATCCGCTCACTGGCCCAAGACATTGGCGCCAAACTTAGCACCGGCGCCTATTTATCAGCCTTACGCCGCATAAAGGTTGGCGATTTTGATGTTAAAGATGCTTATAAGCTTAATGATCTAAATATGGCAGCTGTTCAAACAGAGGTTGCCAAATCACCTTAGATTTGCTAGAATTCAACACAACGAATGATATCTACTGAGAAAAAGGCGGAGATTGCTAAAGATCTCCGGACTAAGGATAATGACACTGGCTCACCGGCCGTGCAAGTGGGCATTATGACAGCTCGGATTGCCGAGTTGACCGCTCATTTGAAGAGTCACAAGCATGATTTTGCCGCCCGCCGGGCACTACTGCAGTTGGTCGGTAAGCGCAAAAGACTGCTTAAATACATCTCGAATCAAAGTGAGGAAGCCTACATAGAGCTGATTAAAAAACTCGGCATCCGCCGTTAATTTGCCCAGACTACAATGTCCGCCTAGGTGGACAAAAGCTTGTGCACATTAAAACTAAGGCTGTTTGTGAACAGAGCCACAGATATATAGCCGCACAAGGGCGTATATTTGAACCCTGAGCGCAAACAGCAGGAAGGATCCTAAAATTAATAATGGGACACACAATTAACCCTTTTGGTAAAAAAATAATTAAGGTAGCCACCGATTTTGGCGGCCGCGAACTAAGCTTAGAAGTCGGCCGGGTTGGCTTTAGGACTTCGGCCTCGGTCGTGGCCCGCTACGGTGACACCGTCGTTTTGGGCACGGTCATGATTAGCCCTGAGAAAGCGCCCGGGCTGGATTATTTTCCGCTATCGATCGACTATGAAGAGAAGTTTTACGCCGCTGGCAAAATCAGCGGCAGTCGCTTTGTAAAAAGAGAGGGCCGGCCTAGCGACAAGGCCGTATTAATTGGCCGTCTAATAGATAGGCCAATTCGGCCACTTTGGCCAAAAGGCTACCGCAATGAGGTCCAAGGCGTGGCCACCGTGCTAAGCATGGATCCGAACTTTAGGCCCGATATGGTGGCCATGATCGCCATGAGTGCAGCTTTTATGTTAACCGGAGCGCCGTTTGAAGGACCGGTGGCCGGTCTGCGTGTTGGCCTGGTTGACGGCAAACCCAAAGCCTTTGCCAGTCCCGAAGAATTGGATAAAGGTTCATTAGACATCGTCTTAGCTGGAACTAAAGACGGCATTATGATGGTTGAGGCCGGTGCCCGAGAAGTTTCGGAGGCCCAGGTCATCGAAGCCCTGGAGTTTGCTCACAAACAGATACAACCGGCCATTGCTCTGCAAAATGAGCTGGTTCAAAAAGTTGGCGTTGAACCACAAGAGTATGAACTGCTCAAACCTGATGAAGATATCCAAAAACGGGTTGATGCCTGGCTAAGCGGCAAAATGGGCGCTAACTTGAGGACGCCGCACCCGGAACGCGGCGATATAGTCAGAAAGCTAGAAAAACAGATGTTCGAGCACTTTGTCAGCGAGATAGGTGATAACTTTGAGGAACTCAAGGACGAGTATGAAGAAGCTTTCACAACCGCCCTACATAAAGATTTACGAGAGGCTATCTTGGTCGAAAATATTAGGCCTGATGGGCGTAAACTGACCGAAATTAGGCCGCTGTCGTCTGAAGTTGGCTTCTTACCGCGAGCTCACGGTTCAAGCTTATTCACTCGCGGCGTGACCCAAGCCATGAACATCGTTACGCTGGCGCCACTTTCCTATGCCCAGATGATAGATACCATGGAAGAGAACACCGAGAAGCGATACCTGCATCATTACAATGCGCCAGGCTACACGGTCGGCGAGGTCCGGCGCTTGGGCTCGCCGGGACGGCGCGAAATCGGCCACAGCCATTTGGCTGAACGGGCCCTGGAATCGGTCATCCCGCCGGAGGCCGAATTTCCATATACTATTCGAGCCGTTACCGAAATTATGAGTCAAAATGGTTCCACCTCCATGGCGGCAACTTGCGCTAGCACACTAGCGTTGATGGACGCCGGCGTGCCAATTAAAGCGCCGGTCAGTGGCATTGCCATGGGTCTAATAACAGATGGCCAAAAAGCAGCAGTTTTATCTGATATTGCCGATGCTGAGGATTTTGCCGGCGATATGGACTTTAAAGTCACCGGTACCGCCAAAGGCATTACGGCTCTACAGATGGATATTAAAGTTCACGGCTTGAGTATTGATATTTTGGGCAAAGCTTTGGATCAGTCGAAAGCCGGCCGGGCCGCAATTTTGGAGCATATGCTTTCAATTTTGCCACAACCGCGGGCCGAATTATCCCCGCACGCGCCGCGGGTTGAAACCATTACTATCAATCCGGATAAAATCCGCGAGGTCATTGGCAAGGGCGGTGAGATGATTCAGAAAATCACTGGCGAAACCGGCGCTGAAATCGATATTAAAGATGATGGCTTGGTAATGATTGCTAGCCCCGACAAAAAAAGTATTGATGCAGCGCGGCAGTGGATAGAAAGCATCACCGCCGAACCGGAGGTTGGCAAGATCTACCATAACGTGCCGGTGGTTAATGTCATGGACTTTGGTGCTTTTGTACAGATTATGCCCGGTAAGGACGGCCTAGTACACGTTAGTGAAATGAGCGAGCAGCGGGTCGAAAAACCTAGCGATGTAGTTAAAGAGGGCGATAAAGTCACGGTAAAATTAGTATCAATTGACGATCGCGGTCGCCTGCAGCTGTCAATGAAGGCTGCAGTCCGAGAACTTAAAGATAAGAAAGAGCCTGATGCCGCCAGCTAGATCCAAAGAACTCAAGCTTTTACATAGTTGGCAAGGCGAATTTTTGCTGCTCATAATTTTCGCTTTGTTGTCTTACTGGTTTGTTTCTGCAGCCATTGATTCGGGTAGAACACTGGAATACGGGGCCGCCATTATTTTTGGTATCCTGGCCCTCAAAAATTTGGCCCGGTTAATTAAACATTTAATAGGCAGGTAAACATGCCAAAAGTTTCCAAATCTGATCAACTTGAGAAAATAAAGGCCGACATTATCAAAAATAATGTTTGCCCAGAGCTGGCAAGCGGTGCCACTCAGCTGGTGTTTGGTGATGGTAACCCAGAAGCCGAGATTGTCTTTATTGGTGAGGCGCCGGGACAGAAAGAGGATGAGCAGGGCCTGCCGTTTGTGGGCGCCGCCGGCCGATTTCTCAATGAGATGTTGGAGATGATTGGCCTTAAACGTTCAGATGTTTATATAACCAACATTGTTAAATACCGTCCGCCGGCCAACCGCGACCCCCTCCCTCCCGAAAAGGCCGCCTTTTTACCATATTTGCAATCCCAGCTGGATGTCATTAAGCCAAAACTAGTAATTACATTGGGCCGCCACAGCCTGGAAGTCTTAGTGCCGGGACTCAAAATCAGCCAATGCCATGGCCAGCCGAAGCGGTATAACGGCCAAGTCTATTTACCGCTGTTTCACCCAGCGGCGGTACTATACAACAACTCCATGCGCCAAACTCTAATAGACGATTTTAAGAAAATTCCGCAAATTTTGGCTCGAACGGAAAATCTGCCGCCAATTAGCAAACCTAATTCTGGTCCAAAGATCAATCAACCAGTCGAAGCCTTTCGACCCGTTCCAACGGCTCAGGGTCGTCCTGAGTCAATCGAAGGACGACAAGCTCAGGCCAAACCAGCCAAAAGTCGCCCGGCACAGGCCAAACTTCAACTCGAGATCTAATAACTCTTATTAAGAAACAAGAAAGGATTAATTTAAATAATGACCCCCAATAGAAATGATGGCTCCAAACAACCTCGTAGAGGTGTCTCACGTAGCAAAGCCCTGCGGGCTCAAAAACAGGCTGTTTCCGATGCCAACCGCATCGCCAGCCAATATCTTGATGCCACGACCAAAGCGGCGGCTGCCGAGAGGCCACGACGTGCCAATGTTATTGATGATAGTGCAAGATTGAAAATTATCGGTCTTGGTGGCATGGACGGTGGTGGCAGCAAAAACATGATTGTCATTGAGTACCAAAACGACGCCATTGTGCTGGACTGCGGCAACGACTTAGGCGTTGATTTGCCGGGCATCAATTACGGCATTGCTGATACCAGCTATCTGGACCAAATAAAAAATAAGCTCAAGGGTTTTGTGATAACCCACGGACACCTCGACCACATCGGCGGTCTGCCGCACATTTTACCCAAATACAATGTGCCGGTTTACGGCAGCCGCTTTACCATCGGCCGGGTCGAAGAAATCTTTGAGAACTTCGGTATACCGATGCCGGACGGCTTCGAGCTCAAAACTGTCATCATGAACGAGACGACCCATGAGCGGCTGAAAATTGGCGTATTCTACGTCGAGCTTCTAAGAGTGACACACGCTATCCCGGGTAGCACCATGGTGATCGTTGATACGCCCGTGGGCAGAATCATTAACACTGGAGACTTCCGTTTGGACCCGAATCCGCTCGACCATGAGCGCACCGATGTCACCCGTATTGAGGAACTGGCTAAAGAGGGGGTACTGCTGCTGATGTCAGAATCTACAACTACCGAAACCCTGGGCCGCACGCTATCTGAAAGTGAAATCGAAAAAAGCTTCATAGACATTATGAACAACGCGCCGGGCCGGATCTTCGTGGCTATTTTCTCGACTAACGTTAACCGAGTACAGATGATTGTCAACGCCGCTGTTCATCACGGTAAAAAGATCGCGCTGGATGGCCGCAGCATGATCAGTACCATGGAGATGGCGGTGCGCAACGGCTTTCTGAAGATTCCCAAAGGCACCTTCATTCCGATGGCCTCTGTAGCCAGCATGAAGGATGATCAAGTTGTTGTAGTTAGCACCGGTGCGCAGGGGGAGCCGAACTCAGCGCTGGTACGCATGAGTATGGGCGACCACCAGCATGTCCAAATGAAAGAGCAGGACACGGTCATCCTTTCCAGTAGGGCCATTCCTTACACAGGTAATGATGCTCTGATCCGTGTCATGGTTGACGACCTGTTCCGTAAAGGTGTACATGTCCACCGCCATGAGACCTACGAGGTGGATAAGGGCGGGCCGCTTCACGTTTCAGGTCATGGCGGTCAGGAGGAATACCGGGAGATGATCCACATGGTCAAGCCAAAGTTTTTCTTGCCAATTTACGGCGATTTCACAGCCAAAAAGTACCACGTTGATATGGCGCTAGAAGAGGGTATACCACGGGCAAATATCGTGAATGTCGAGAATGGTCAGGTCGTAATGCTGGCTAAAGACAAGATAGAGCTGGGTGGTGAGGTACCTCACGGCACGATTTTGGTTGACCAAACGGGTGCCATCGTCAGTACGGTCGTTGTCAAAGACCGCGTGCTGCTGGCCGAAGAAGGTATGGTGGCAGTGGTGCTGACAGTCGATAAAAAGACCGGTTCGCTGCTAACCAGTCCCGATATTATCAGCCGTGGCTTTATTTACATGAAAGAGCAGGAAGAGTTGATGAACAACTTTCGGTCCGAACTGCGGCGGGCGGTGGGCCAGCGTTACAAACGCGTTGATTTGGACCGCTTCAAAGCCGAGCTTAAAGACTACGTAACTCACTTTCTGTATGAGCGGACTCAGCGCAGTCCGATTGTCATTCCGGTAGTTAATGTGATTGGCGGAAGGCCGGAGAAGCAGGGAACTATAACTACTTCCAATGGTGAATCGGTCAAGCAGAAAACACCCGAAGAAATCGCCCTCGAGCAGCAGCGCCGCTTCGCCCAAATGCGCCAACGCCTACTCAACCAAGACGCGAGAGTAGACTAAGTAGCTTGACAGATACTTAAGCGGCGAGTATAAAACAAGCATGAGCTATTTTAAGCGCACAAATTGTCTTATCATGTTTCCCTTAAGGGGGCTGATTTAGCGCGTTGCGAATAAATAGCTAAATGTAAGCCCCCGCCTCGGGGGCTTTTTTAAACAAAAAGGCAAGAAAATGAGCGAAAGACCAGATGCAATAAGAACACCAAAAGATGTAGCACAGTTATTTATGGTTGCGGACGCCTGGAACCCTCAATATAAGGAATACGGCCAATGTGCAAGCCGTGCCGAGTGGGCCCTAGACCATATTGCGATTGCGGTATTTACTAAGACTGAAACATCGATCCCGCTGCCACTACATCCAGTTCGAGACGAACAAGATGATCCTTTTAAACTTTATGTAGATGATCCGGTCAGCCGGGAGTTAAGGGACATGATCTATAGTGTTACACAAGCCAACATTGTTACAGATACTCGTTCAGAAAATAATCCGTACGGCAAAGTTGTACAGCATGGCTGGCACCAAGGTCAGCAAATTAATTTCATAGAGTCGTACGTCAAATCTAAGAACGGTGATTATATGCGCTGGGATGTAGTAACCGATGTACCAGAGGAGGTTTTTGCATCCATATATGAACCAAAACCATTTAAGACCAGCGATAAAAGATTAGAGGAAGGACTTTTCCGGGCTTTAGAGACCGCCTATGCCTTACCTACGGCTGAGGTGGACGAAACGACAGTGATTGCAGGCTGGGTTAAAAAGCAGGCTGCTTGAGTTGACAGCTTAATTGAGGTTCGACCTTGGGAAAAGATAGGTAAAACTTTGTGGTTTTTGGTTTTCAAACTTTTTGCTTTTCACAAGGACAGACCTCTTCCTGCTATCGCCGATTGACAACGATAGCAGGAATGTGTTATAATTACAACACTTGCTCTCTAGCAGGTAATTTAATACTTCTTAAGCTATACTTACTTTAATGGCCCAGAGCACTCATCTTGCAACCCCTGTTCAGCTTAGTTGCACGAGTGCGGCCTACGCGAAGCATACTGCTCGTCAACGCATCAATCCAGATGCGCTTCCTCACCTGATACTCCACTCGTCAACGCTCTCGTGCAACTCACTTAACGAACGAAGGTTACAAAATGAGCGCTAAGAAACGAAAAAAGGCTGCGGCTAAGAAAAAAGAAGCCGCTAAAAAACAGACCGGTTTTTGGCGCGGTGTTGGCGCGGTTCTATTAATAGTCGGCGGTCTAGTGATGGCCTTTGGCTCAATCATCTCAGCACCTATTCCAGAGGATTTGTGGGATGGGGCGTGGACGGCCTTTGGCGTAGCCACCATCATTGTGCCGCCCGTTTTGGTCTACCTTGGCGCCTTGAAATTCTTAAGCGAAGACCAGCAGATTCCGCTGGCCAAGATGCTCGGCGCTGTCTCAACGGTAGTCTTTTTGGCTGCTTGGCTACATACTGCCTTTGAACAAGGCGGTTCAGTTGGTAAATCGGTTGGTGGCGCTCTGATTGGACCGTTTGGCGAGTTCTTAAGTTCGTTGATTTTCTTTATTTTGACCATTTTTGCCGCCTTTTTCACTATGGCAATCGATCCACGAAGCTTACTGAAAATTAAGAATTTATTTGTCCGAGCCAAGCCAGAAGGCGAGGCGGGCGAAGAAGACTTGGCGGCCCTCAAGCAAAAAATGAGTCCCGATTTCCAACTGCACGAAGGTGTGCCGGTTGAACATCACCGGGCCGGTCAAGCTAGAGCAGCTAGTCTGCGCAATGTGGCCGAAAGGCTGTCGCCGGCCGAAGATCATGCTGCGCTAACCGCGGCTTCCGATCCGGACTGGCAATTTCCATCACTTGATCTATTAAGCGACAAGCAGGATAAAGCCGACGCCGGCGATGTCCAAGGCAATGCCCAGATAATTAAAGAAACGTTTGCCAATTTTAACATCGATGTCGGAGTGGAAGGCGCCAATGTTGGTCCACGGGTGACACAGTATACGCTTAAGCCGCCCACTGGTGTTAAATTGTCCCGTCTAACGGCCCTGGAAAATAACTTAGCTTTGGATTTGGCGGCTCAAAGCATCCGCATGGAAGCACCAATTCCGGGTAAACGGGCGGTTGGCATAGAAGTGCCAAATGTTAAAGCGGCTACCGTTTCTATCCACGGCCTGATATCGAGTTCAGAGTGGCGTGATCTTAAAAGCCCGCTGCCCATAAGTATTGGCAAGGATATTTCCGGCAGTCCGATCGTGGCTGATTTAGATAAGATGCCGCACCTTTTGATAGCTGGCCAGACCGGCTCGGGCAAAAGCGTCATGATCAACGCCATTTTGACCAGTTTGGTTTATCGCAATAGTCCTTCCGAACTCAAACTTATCCTGGTTGATCCCAAACAAGTCGAAATGAACCTTTATAACAACATCCCACATTTGCTGGCACCGGTCATTCACGAACCGGAAAAATGCATAAGTGCGCTGAAGTGGGCGGTGGCCGAGATGGAACGGCGGCTGAGAACGTTTGGTGAGGTCGGCAAGCGCAATATCGCTGAATATAACAGCCTTAAAGCCGAAGAAGGCATGCCTTATATCGTTATCGTTATTGATGAGTTGGCCGATCTAATGATGATGGCCGCCCGTGACGTGGAAGCGCTGGTGGTGCGGATTGCTCAAAAAGCCCGAGCAGCTGGCATTCACCTGGTAATCGCCACTCAGCGGCCGAGCGTTGATGTTATCACTGGCCTAATTAAAGCCAATGTACCGGGCCGGATTGCCTTTACGGTTGTATCTCAAGTTGATTCGCGTACCATAATTGACCAAGCTGGCGCCGAAAAACTCTTGGGTAGCGGCGATATGCTCTTTAGCATCCCCGAGTTTAACAAGCCGATTCGTGTTCAAGCCGCTTTGATTACCGATGCCGAGACCACCAAAGTCTGTAACTTTTTACGAGACCAGCGCTCACCGACTTACGACGACGAAGTCGTCAGTCAACCGGTGCAGTTAGGTGGCCGCGTGGGCTCAATATTGAGCGCTGAGGGTACAGTTGATGACAGTGCCTGGCGAGATGCTGTGGAGGTGGTGATTAATAACCGCAAGGCGTCTACCTCATTACTGCAGCGCAAACTTCGGATCGGTTATGGTCGGGCCTCTCGGCTAATAGACATGATGGAAGAACAGGGGATTGTCGGGCAGGCCGAGGGCTCAAGGCCGCGGCAAGTTTTGGTCAGTGATATCAGTCAGGTGTTTGGTGCTGATTCAGACTCGGACGCCGAAACCAAAGAAATGTACGACGAAAACTTCCCCGACGACCAAAAATAGTTGACCAACAGAGGTAATTTAGCTACAATCATGTGACTAATTAACTTCTGGTTAGCGCGACTCGCATAGGCAGCTAGCCTGAATCCAAAGGAAGGAGTCTTTATTGAACTTATATGAGATAGCAGTACTATATGATCCGGGTTTAGAAATTGACTTGGACAAGGCCTCTGGCAAGATTGAAAAAATTATTACCGAAGCCGGTGGCAAAATAGCCAATACCGATAATTGGGGTAAGCGCAAACTGGCCTACCCAATCAAAAAAAATGAATTTGCAATTTATGTTTTTTACACGGTTGAAGCGCCAGCCGAGGCCGTTGCTCACATTGAGCAGACACTTAACATAACCGACGAAGTAATCAGATTTTTGATTACCAAACCGGACCTTAAAGCCAAAGCCAAAGCCGAGGCCTTAGCGGCCGAAAAAGTTAAGAAGGCGGCTGAGCGCGCCGAAACTGCGAACGAACAAGAAAGCGAAGAGGAAGAGTAGAATTAATAGTGAGTAATGAGAAAGGAGGTCGTTTAGACAACGAAGTACAAGGAAAGCTTGAGTAACAGACTGAGATGTATGAAACAATACTTCGAAGGAGTAACGCAGAGCTTGACGCAGTAATTCGTTAGAATAAACGAGCGAACCATGGCAAGATCATTTAATCAGGTGATATTGATGGGCAATTTGACCCGTGACCCAGAGCTGCGCACCACGCCAAATGGCCAGAGTGTCTGCAATTTTGGCTTGGCCCTAAACCGTAGTTACAAAAATTCGGAAGGTGAGTGGGTGGAAGCCACCGATTTTATCGATATTGTGGCTTGGGGTCCGTTAGGTGAGCGGGTGGCACAGTACCTAACCAAAGGCCGGGCAGCGCTGGTTAGTGGCCGTTTGCAAAGCCGCTCTTGGGAACAAGATGGCCAAAAGCGCAGCAAGGTCGAAGTTGTGGCCAACGATGTTACGTTCTTGGGCGGTCCTGGCGGAGCGCCAGCACGATCTGATGATACGGCTGGCATTACCCAACCGGCTGACACAAAGACTAAAAAGACTGCCAAAAAAGATGAAAAAAAGAAGGGCGAAGAAGACGTTGTTATCGAAGATATAGGCGACGAGCCGATAAACCTCGACGATATCCCGTTTTAGGATAGAGAAATGGCAAAAATTTTCAAATACCGAACCGACGTAGCCTACTTCGACTACAAGGATTTTAAGACCTTGCAGCGCTACATTAACCAATACGGCCAAATTGAACCGCGCAAAAAAACCGGTTTGACCGAGAGCAAACAACGCCAACTGGCCCGAGCTATCAAACGGGCTAGACATATCGCTCTGTTACCATTTGTAGCCAACGGTTAGTAGACCTATGGCGCTTTCTTTCACCGATCTGAAAAAAGGCACAGTTTTTCAGCTCGACGAAGTGCCCTATAAAGTTTTGGATTACTCACACAAAATGATGGGTCGCGGCAGTGCAACCGTCAGTGTTAAACTACAAAATTTATTGGACGGCAAAATTTTAGACAAAACTTTCAAGGGTAGTGAACAGATAGAGCCGGCCGATGTCGTGTCTCGTCCTGTCCAGTATCTCTACCAAGACAACAGACAGTTTTATTTTATGGATCCGGCAAACTATGAGCAGTATGAACTTAGCGGCTTGCAAAATCAGGCCATGTTCATTAAAGAGGGTGATAACATCACGGGCCAGTTTTTTAAAAATAGGCTAATTAACATCGAACTGCCAAAAAACGTTTGGCTCAGAGTAGTGTCTGCCGAGGAAGCCGTGCGCGGCGATACTTCTACAGCAATTACTAAAGAAGCTCAAACCGAGACCGGCCTAAAGGTGAAGGTACCGGCTTTTATTAAAACTGGCGATATAATTTCGGTGGATACTGCAAGTGGAACCTACAGAGAACGCCAAAAAACCTGACAAATTGCGCTTCTGGCTGGCCTTAATGCTAGAGGACCTGCCTGTAGGTACACAGTTTCAGCCCGGACGCTTACACCTAACTATAATCCCGTGGTTTGTCAGTGAGCTAGATGAAGACGCATTAATTAATTCTTTTAGCGGTAAATTTTCCAAGATAAATAAATTTAATTTAGTATTGGGCCAAAAAGCCATGTTCGGACCAAAAAAAGACGTCTCGGTCAGCTTAATTGAGCCAAATCAAACCCTACAGGCTCTTCACGAACTCTCACTAGAGTGGTTCGATGAGATTGGCGCCCGCTGGGCAGTAAAAAATGCTCATGTTGCCCAGGATTATAAACCGCATATACGTCGTCGGCAGGGCACAAAAATAAAAACTGGCGAGATTTATAAAATTAATTCGCTTAGTTTAATAAAAGCGGCCCGCCACGAAGACGGTAAAAGGGTAGTGGCCGCTAGGATTAGCCTAAAATGAGCAAGTTTAGGCTGGATACAGAACTAGTTAGACGAGGGCTGGTTGAAACCCGCTCGCAAGCTGAAAATTACATAAAATTAGGCTATGTTGAGGTGGACGGAAAAATAATTAAAAAATCCGGCTATTTTATAAATAATTATCAAAAAATTAAATTAAGTAAAAAACAACAATACGTTGGCCGAGGCGGGCTCAAATTAGAAGCTGCTAATAATAATTTCAAGCTAAATTTTAAGAATAAGGTTGTTCTTGACGTCGGTAGCAGTACAGGGGGATTTACAGATTACGCACACCAACATGGAGCCAAAAAAATAATCGCCGTGGACGTCGGCACGGGCCAAATGCATCCAAAATTATGCCGAAGTAGCGCAGTTGAGCTTCACGAAAAGACTGATATCCGAGATTTTATCCCCAAGATCAGGCCGGACATCATTTTGGCCGATTTGTCATTCATTTCACTGCGTCAAGTATTGCCTCATTTAGCCCAAATTGCTGGCTTAAAGACGCAACTTATCATCCTGTTTAAGCCACAATTCGAAACCAAGCCTAGCCAGATTAACAGAGGTATTATCAAGAATGATAGGATCCGGCGAGAAATTATCAAGAACTTTGAAAATCGGATAAAAAATTTATTCAAAACAGTCGATAAAATGGATAGTCAGGTGACCGGCGAGCATGGTAACATCGAACGTTTTTACCATTTGCAAAAAATAAAATAATTTTTGTGTCAATATTTTTTGATTTTTTTGATTTTTTCAGCATATATATTTTGTCGAAATCCGCTTAAACTTAGTATTGATGGGTAAAAGGTGCATTTTAATCTGTTCGGGCTTAATATTAGCGGTTATTTTTGGCTTTTTTCTGATTTCTCGTTCAAGCTATGAATTTATTAAATTATTTGTTTGGCCGCCAAAAATAAGCTTTTATTCTGCTGAAAATATTAAAAATTCGGCCATAAATGCAAATTATTTAATTTCGGGGGATGTTTTTTGGGGTAGGGCAATTGATCTTTATGCTCAACAAACTTCGTTGAAATATGACTGGCCTTTTTCCCGGCTTAATGACTTTGATCGGTCAAAATACGATGGCTGGATTGCTGATATGGAGTGTCCGGTAACAGATAAAAAAGTGCCTTATCAAGTCCAGGTAGATTCCTTGATTTTTTCCTGCTCGCCGGATTATTTAGGCGCCGCCAAGGATTGGTTTAACGTCTTTACGCTAGCTAATAATCACACCGACAATACTGGCGCCGACGGTTTTACAGATACCAGAAATAATTTAAGTTCGGCTGGCCTGCAGTTTTTTGGTCATTATGATATTTCGCAAAAGGAGGACCTGTGCGAGGTAGTATCTCTTAATGTCAATGTTGATAAACAGAAGAAAAAACTGCCAATAGCGATGTGCGGCTATCATTGGTTGGCCCGACAGCCAACAGATGAAGAACTGGCTGAAATTAGCAAATACGGGGCTTATTTCCCGGTCTGGGTTTTTCCGCACGGCGGAGAGGAATACGCTATTCATTCCAACGCCCAACAACAAACACTTTACCGTAAAATGATTGATCTGGGTGCCGATGCTATCTTTAGTGATCATCCGCATGTGGTACAGGAAACCGAGGCTTACAAGGGTAAATTGATTGTTTATGACCTGGGTAATCTGATTTTTGACCAGTGGTTTGATGTGGAAGTCACTAAATCACTAATTGTTAACGTCCAAATATCGGTTGAAAATAGCGATCAGCTTAAGCCTTACCTAGATTTGGCAACTTCTTGCGCGACTTTTAAAGACAACTGCCTTAAAGAGGCAGAGCAGAAGAAGTTAAAGGGCTATAAACTGGACTATTCCTATGACATTATCTGTGGTGAACGCTCGGCTGCCTCGCTCAACGATAAGCTGACGCACAAATGCAGCCAGTCAAATTACGATTGGTTAGTGGAACGTACTAACTGGCAAGTAACTTCTGCCGGACTTACACACTAAAAATATAAGACACCCCTTCGCGATTTCTTATCGCTCCGGGTGCGGCCTTCGACTACCGCTCAGGCCGCCCTGAGCTTGTCGAACGGGCGGAATGAATCCGACACTCGGGCTATTTTCCGGAGGAACTATACATTAAATCTGAATTCAACTACGTCGTCGGGCTGCACAATGTAGGCTTTGCCTTCGGTTCGGACCTTGCCGACGGCTCGAGCGGCAGCTAGTGAACCAGCCGCGATTAGATCTTGGTAAGTTACGACTTGAGCGTTAATAAATCCGCGCTCAAAGTCGGTATGGATTGCACCAGCCGCTTGGGGGGCAGTTGCACCTCTGTTAATTGTCCAAGCGCGCACTTCTTTTTCGCCGGCTGTCAGGAAGCTTTGTAGACCTAAAGTTTTATAGGCAGCGTGGATAAGTTGGACCAGGCCGCTTTCTTTTTGGCCGTAACTTTCAAGCAGTTCCTGGCGGTCGGTTTCATCCAGCCCGCGCAGCTCGTCCTCCAACTTGGCGGAAATAATAATGGCTTCTGATGGCTCAACTATTGCGCTTAAATTTTTATTATTTTCTAATTTATTTAAATTTTTCTCATCGACATTGAAGACATAAATCACCGGTTTAGCTGTTAGCAAAAATAAATCGGTTAAATATTCCAAATTTATTTGAGGGGCGGAAATAATTAATTTATTTTCCTCTAATATTTTTTTGGTGGTCAGTAAATTATCGTAAATGGGTTTTAATTTAGGGTCAGCCTTAGCTTCTTTTTCTAAAACTGGCAGTCTTTTATTAACAGTGGCCAAATCGGCTAAAACCAGCTCGGTATTGATAATTTCGATATCCTTTTTTGGATCCGAGGTACCCTTATTTTGGACATTTTCATCTTCAAAAGCTCTGACAACGTGGCAAATGGCATTGCAGGCCCGAATGTGAGCTAAAAATTGGTTGCCCAAGCCTTCGCCTTGGTGAGCGCCAGCCACCAAACCGGCAATATCAACAAATTTCACCGTGGCTGGCACGATTTTTTCGGTCTTAAAAACTTTGGCTAGTTTTTCCAGTCGTTCATCAGGTACTGGTACCACGCCGGTATTGGGCTCGATCGTAGCAAATGGATAATTAGCAATTAAGGCATTGGCATCTGTTAAGGCGTTAAAAAGCGTCGATTTGCCGACATTGGGAAGGCCAACAATACCTATCGAGAGACTCATTTGGCCTTCCCAACGGAGATCCTGAGCATAGTCGAAGGACCGACATCCCACCCCAGCACCAAAATCTTGATGTTACGAAATAGGGATATTCTCCCTCTTCTCCACTCAGGATTTAGTGCGGGGCAAGCAATCCCAATCGCTAAACTCATGCACCCATTCTACTTCTTAATTAGTGGGCGTAGAAGCCGCGGGCGGTGGAATCGGGCAGGGTGTAGAAAATAACGCCGGCCTTTTTTAGAGCTTCTGTAACCTTAGCATCATTGACCGAGCCTCGAGTGGCCAAAATGTCTTTGACGCCGGCTTCGGCCAGTTCCATTGGCCCGTCCGGGAAGGGGAAGAAACTATCGCTATAAGCTACCGCACCGCCAATATCGTGGCCGGCATTACGGGCCCGTTTGATAGCCAGTTGAGCCGCCGAAACCCGGTCTTGCTGGCCAACACCATTGCCGATTAGTTTGCCATTTTTGACCAAAGTTATAGTGTTGCTATTGCTGGTTGAGCCGATGGCCCAAGCCAAAACCATATCTTTTTCATATTTCACCACATTTTCGCCATTTACAGGGACACTCCTTGTAATAGCTACGGCGGTTTTTTGGAGTTCGCTGGATTTTAAATCCAATATAAATGTGTAATTGTCTTGGACTAATGTGCCGCCGCGGACATAACGGAATCTCTCCAATGAATCAAGCGATTTTTGATTAAGTTTGGCTAACTGCGGATTGGTAACCACCCGCAGTTTGCCGCCTTTACGCTGCAAAATAGTGAGCGCCTCATCTGTTACGTCAGCGGCGGCAATCACATCCAGTAAGCGTTTAGCTTCAGTCATACGATGCTCTAGCAGCACTTCGGCCAAATTTTTATCGAGTGCAAAATTAAACATCACCGAACCGCCAAAAATGGCTCGTTTGTCGCCATCGAGCATTTTTTTTATGGCTTCGGTTTTGGAATTTGAAACCGCACCGCCGCAGACATTACCATGTTTGGCACCCAAGGCTACGGCCGGAACTTTGCCAAAATTTTTATCAAAGCCGGCGGCAATATGGGTGATGGTTTGGAGCAAACGATCAATATCAGCATAGTTGTTATAACTTAACTCAGTACCGCCAAGCTGCTCAAACCAATCCAAACCTAGCTGATCATAGCTTAAGCCTTCGCTGTAAAGTCCGGCATCCTTTTGCCAGCGGTTTTCGCCGTATTTGGTCTGGTTAAGGCGCTGGCCAATGAAACCGGCAAACTCGTCATCGCCTAGATATTTGGCGGAGGCGAAAGCATATTTGGCGACTTCGAATTCAGCCACCGCCGCTAGCGCTCTTAGGAAATTGGGCTCGTCCGGCCGGCCGGCTTTAAGCCAGTCCAAAACCGTTTGGCGTTGTTCGGGCCGGCAAATGACAATCCGCCGACCCTTAGCGGCGGCCCTAAGCAAAGTTGGTCCGCCGATATCGGTCATTTCGATAACATCGGCTTCGACGGCACCTTTTTTGTTAATAACTTTTTCTAGTGGGTACATATCAACACAGACTAAGTCGAAGCGGGGAATAGCCAGCTTTTTGAGTTCGGCGGCGTGAGCTTCATCCGCCAAAAGTCCGGCGTGAATTTCGCGCGATAGCGTCACCACACGATGATCCAAAATAGCTTGACCATCCACGAGTTCGGCAACGTCTTTGACCGGAATTTTAGCTTTGGCAATAGCCTTGGCCGTGCCGCCGGATGCGTAAATTTTAAAATCGAGCTTAACAAGCTCGGCTGCAAATTCGCCAATTCCGGTTTTATCAAAAACCGAAATCAAAGCGTTAAGCTGCTTACTAACCATCTACCTCAATTATTGGCTAAAAACTCTGAGTACACAACCTAGAAGACGCCTGAAGGAGGAGGACGTCTAAACAGTCTCAACGGTGGAATTTGGTAAGATTCTTTTTCAACCTTCTTATGTAAGGCATACTCTTTTGAGCCGAGTTCAACAATTGCTGCTTCTTCAGCTTTTAAGGAGCGTGGGTTTACAAAATAACCACCTTTTCGCCACACGCCTCTTTCTCCGCCGCGCTTGGCATAAACAGTACCAGTATCATTAATGCAAATTGTGGGAGTATCCTCCACGGGCCTCCTAGATTTATTAATAAAGGTAAACCTTAAACCTGCAGCCGCAAATGGACCCTCATCTATATTTTCTAATGGCACCACCATTCTGTCTGTTTCCTCTTCCAGCCATTCAATATAAACTGGTACGAATTCACGCCTCCACTTTGGCTCTCTGAAGCTGTTCCACACCATTCTAAACGGCCCAGGCGCCTTACCAGGACGGAAGTCAGCTCGACTAACCCTATTTTCTATGCCAACAATAAATCTCTGGGCAGAGATTGTTTGCATAGGTGGGTGGATTTTCGCCGGTTTTGTCATAAAGAAGTTCTTTAAAAATAAATTAACATAAAATAGCAAAATATGCAACAGAGTGAAACTATATGCGATATTGCCCACTAATTGCCCAAGCTGGCGCTCAAATGTATACTGCTTATGTATATGGTGGTCAAAAAACTAAAAGTCCTGACTGCGCTAGTTTATATTTTGAGCCTTAGCTTGGTTAACGTTGGTCTGGCAGCAGCCGACACTCGCCCGTATTTTAAAGCTTATGGAGCCGATACATTCAGTGGTGGAGGCTTCAACTCGGGCCCATCATCATGTAATCCGTCGGATAGTTCCTACCAAGCGCCGGACTATTCTGGCCCGTCTAATTTATACAAAGGTGGCGTCATGGGCTTTGGCACATATGATGCCAACAGCCAAAAAGCCAAAGGCGCCGGCAGTGAATTCGGCGCGCTGGCGCTAGGAATTATCGAAGGCAGCAGCGGCGCCGGCGAACCTTACGGTTTCTCGACCGGTACAACCGGCTACAACAAGACCAGCTTTGCCAACAAAAGCACCATCACGGCCAATAACTTCTGGGGCGGCTTTTTGGAAGGCACTGTTCGCCAAACACACTGCATTCCAGATTATTTCGGCACTAAACAATCTTCGCCTCAAACTATCGTCTCGGCTAACGACGTTGCGGCTCTTAACACTGGCCAGTATTTAATCAATGGCAGTGGCATCACCAATGTTGCTGCAGCTTCGCCAATCGCCGCCGGTAAGAAAATAACTTTATTTGTCTCTGGCGACGTCTTTATTTCATCAAATATTACTTACGGCGCCCATAACGTGGATAATGTGCCCAAGTTTACACTGGTTGTAAAAGGCAATATTTATATTGCTAATGATGTTGGCCAGCTGGATGGTCTTTATATTGCCCAACCCGCTCCAGGTCCAGAATTATGTGTTGATCCCGGGCCTGGAGACGATCCAAATGACCCGAAATTTGGATGTAAGTCGACTTTTGAGGGTGGAATTATATGGACCTGTCATACGAACTCAACCGATCCGCCAACCGATGTTTATGTTAGTGCGGCCTGCCGCAATAAGCTGACCATTAACGGCGCCTTTATCGCCAAGAAAGTTAATCTGGTCCGGAGCAGCGGCGATGTGAACTCAGCCATACCCGGAGAAACAGCCAGCAGTGGCAACATTGCCGAAGTCTTTAACTTTACGCCAGAAATGGTAGTTGGCGGCGGATTCTTCAATTCGGCCGGCGCTGCTACCAACAAAATCCAAAGCCTGATCAGCCTGCCTCCAGTGTTCTAGCAGGCCTTTTACAGTTTACAGTTTACTGTTCACCATGCGTTTACCGTGGTCCGTTTACATTGAAAACAGAAAACAGAAAACGTATGGAAAACCGTGAACGGATAATGGTAAAAACCTAGCGTTAATCTATAACGCTAATGTATAATTCAGAGTAATTATGGCATTTTTCAGTGGTGGGCGATCCGACTTCTTTGGCCTGGATATTGGTACCTTTGGCATGCGAGCCGTTCAACTGAGAGGCCCTGGCCCGATTAAGACCCTTGATCGCTACGGCGAAATAACGCTGGATAGCACAGTTGGTACCGGCTATGACGTGGTTGATAAACAAGGCTTCGCCCAAGCTCTGCAGCGCTTGGTCAAGCAAACCGGAATTAGTAGTAAAAATGTAGCCGTCAACATCCCCTCGCAACGAGTATTTACGACCATTATTGACATACCCAAAATGGTTCCGGCCGAACTGGAAAAAACTATTCGCTACCAGGCCGGTTCGTATATCCCCACGCCCCTGGATAAATCAAAAATCGATTGGGCGGTGATTGGCAACTCGGCCCAGGCCGGAAAAGTAGAAGTTCTGATTTCTAGTGCGCCAAATGATTTTATAGAATCCCGCTTGGCTCTAGTTGAGTCTGCTGGTCTAAACGTCATGGCTATGGAGCCGGATAACATGGCTTTGGCCCGGGCGATTGTGGCGGTTGATGCCACGCTACCCCAGATGGTTTTGGATGTGGGCAGTGTTAGTGCCGATCTGGTGATTAGTTTTGGCGGCACGCCTCATTTAGTGCGAGCCATTCCAACCGGCATGCAAAACATCGTCCGGGCGGCCACCCAAAATCTGGGGATTGATGTCAAACAAGCCCAGCAGTTTGTCCTTAAATTCGGCCTGGGCAAAGATAAGTTAGAGGGAAGGGTTTACGCCGCTATCATTGGTGTGGTAGATGGCCTGATAGCCGAGATAGAAAAGTCGATCAAATTTTTCGCTGAACGTTATGGTAATACTAAACTGGACCGCATTATCGTGACCGGCGGCGCCTCGACCTTGCCGGAACTGCCGCTTTATATCGCCAATAAATTCGGCATTAATGTAGAAATTGGTAATGCCTGGCGTAATGTTAATGTGCCGGCGCCTCAACAAAATCAAGCCATGGTAGTTTCTAGCCATTTTGCGGTAGCGGTCGGTTTAGCAGAAAGGATGGAGTGATGGCACCCCGTGCTCAATTTAACCTACTGCCAGACATCAAACAAACTGGCGTCAAGCTGCAAAGATCTCGTCGGCTGGTGGCCTCCACAGCGGTTTTGGTCAGCATAATCTCGGCCGCTATCTTTGTGCTAATGCTGCTAACGGTTTATGGTATCCAGAAAAAACAGCTGTCTGATACCGACAAAGACATTACTAGCTACAGTCAAAAATTAGCGGCCACCGAAAACCTAGATAGGATTTTGACAGTCCAAAACCAACTGACCACTTTATCCGGCCTGCATCAAAATAAGCATGCTGTGTCGCGAATTTTTACCTATATGCCCGAAGTCACACCCAGCAATGTCAATTTGAGTAATTTATCACTTGATCTGACGGCCGACACTATCCAGATTGACGGCACCGCCGATTCACAAAAATCGGTTAATACCTTTGTAGATACCTTGAAGTTCACCACCTATAGCTTAGGATCGGACACCACCGCCAAGACAGCCTTTCCCTCGGTGGTACTTAGCAGCTTTGGTATCGGTGAAGGCCGAGCTAGTTTTTCGGTTAATGTCACTTTTGATGCGGTGCTGTTTAGCAGCAGTGCCATAGATTCTAGCGGTAACAGCGTGGCACCGAAACTCGATGTCCCCAAACTAACTTCTACTCGATCAGTCCTCGATGATCCGTCCAACGTCTTATTCAACGGTCAGGGAGGAGGGCAATGATGACCCCGATTAGAAGTAGTATGTCAAAGACATCTTCTGATTTGTTTAAAACAAATCAGACTTCTAACGGGGTCTATCCCGTTAGCACCTCACCCCTCTCTTACATTTATCATCGCACGTTGGATGGCAAGTACAGCACTAGCTTTAGGTTAACTTTATTGCTGAAGGCTGAGGTCTAATGGGATGAAAGCTAAATTCGACTTTAAAAAGCTCAATTTAGACCGCGGCCAGACCCGCATGTTGGTGATGATTACCGCAGCCGTGGCAGTGAGTGTATTTTGTCTTTTGAGCGCTAAGGCGCTGTGGAGTCAGGCGGCCTACCATCGTCAGGTCCTGAGCGCTAAAAAAGAAGCTGTTAAACAGCTCAAATCCAACCTAGATACGATAGAAACCTTAAAAACCCAGTACGATTCGTTCAACTCGGCCAATCCCAACGCCATTGGCGGCAAGAATGTGGCCGATGCTAATGCCGCTCCGCCGGATGGTGAAAACGGTCGAATTGTGCTGAATGCTTTGCCTGCTAAATACGATTTCCCAGCTTTGATTTCTTCAGTTACTAAAATAATGACGATTAACCGGATCGGTAACCCAGGCATTGCCGGCAGTGACCAGTCGGCAACCATTAGCTCTCAACCAACCGCCAACCCTCAGGCTGTCGAAATACCCTTAAGCCTTAGCGGCCTAACGACTTACAGCGGCGCCCAGAATCTAGTCCGCGACCTGGAACGCTCCATCCGACCATTTGATATCACCAAATTGCAGCTGTCTGGCTCTAGCGCCAGTCTGTCAGTTTCGGCTAGCGTGACAACCTATTTCCAGCCGGCTAAAATTTTGAGTAGCGGCACCAAGGAGGTCAAATGAGACGCCGGGAAATAATCTTAATTAGTTCGGCGGCGGTGATTGCCGCAATCATTGCCTTGACAGTTTCCAGCATGGTCTTTAACGCCCCATCCAGCCGTAGTAAAGTACCGGTAGTTGAGGCCATCAAGCCTAGCTTCCCAGATGTCAAAAACGATCCCGCCTACAGCACGTTTCTTAATCGTAATGCCCTGGATCCGACTCAACCGATACAAATTGGTAATACCAAAAATACTTCCCCTTTCAACCCAACCCAATAGGAGGCGCGTGATGGGTATTTTATCGCCTGACACCCAACTCAAGGTCGAGGAAACTCTGGTAGCTGGCGGACTTTTGTCTCAACCAGAGCTCGATCAACTAAAAGATAAAGCCGCCCGCCAAAAGCAGCCAATCCTGACCTTCCTGATAGACTCTGGCCGGATAACCGACGAGCAGTTAACCAAAGCCCTGGCCGAAGTTAATGGTCTGTCATATGTTAACTTAAGCAAAATCCACGTTAACGAAAAAACCTTAAGTTTGCTGCCTAAAGATATCGCCGAGCAGTACATGGCCGTACCGATTGGCGAAATGCAAAACTATCTGGTGGTAGCCATGCTGAATGCCGATAACCTTCAGGCCGTTGACTTTTTATCTTCTAAAATCGGCCGGCCGATAAAATCTTATGCCGCCAGTGAGTCGGGCATTAGAAGGGTGTTAGAGCAGTTCGGCAAGTTGGGGCTCCAACACGGGCTAACTTCGATGCTCGACGTTGGCCAGCCGGCTGCCGGTGCTGAGACCCCATCAACCACCGACAAGGCTAGCCAAACTATTGTTCAGGATTCGCCCATTAGCCGGGCGCTCAGTGCCATCATGGACTACGCTGCCAACAACAATGCCAGCGATGTCCATATCGAATCGCTGGAAAAAGAACTGAAAATTCGTTGTCGCGTCGACGGCGTAATGCGCGAAATTATGCGCCTGCCCAAGACCAACGAGGCGCCGCTAATTTCTCGCATAAAAATATTATCCAATCTAAAAATTGATGAGCATCGTATACCGCAAGACGGTCAATTTACCATCAAAGCCGCTGGCAAGGAAATAGACCTTAGGGTGGCCATCAGCCCGGTGGTATGGGGCGAGCAGGTGGTGCTGCGGCTGCTTGATAAATCAGACACCGCACTACGGTTTGAAGAAATGGGCTATAACGGCCGGGCACTACGAATGCTCAAACGGGCGTTAGCTCAACCGCATGGCATGATTTTGACTTCCGGGCCGACTGGCTCCGGTAAAACCACCAGCATGTACGCCATGATCCAAGCCATCAAAAACGACGCTATTAATATTGTGACGCTAGAAGACCCGGTGGAATACAAAATGGAGGGCGTTAATCAAATCCAGGTTAATCCAGACGTCGGCCTGACATTTGCTTCCGGGCTGCGCTCGGTTTTGCGCCAAGACCCCGATGTAGTAATGGTTGGCGAGATTCGCGACAAAGAAACGGCCAACCTGGCGGTGCAGGCCGCTTTAACCGGACACTTAGTCTTTAGCACGCTGCATACCAACTCGGCGGCTGGCATTTTGCCGCGCCTACTTGATATGGCCGTAGAGCCGTTTTTAATTGCCTCAACCGTTCGCACAGTCCTTGGCCAGCGCCTGGTACGCAAAGTTATCCCCGGCGAAACTTACCAGTCGACTAAAGCCGAGACTGTGGCCATTCAGCAGACTATTGGTGCCATCTTACCCAAAACGCCAGCCGAGGTGGCCAAAGTTGGTGTTGATCTTGGCTATCAGAACTTGCCTCTGGCGACGCAAAACGCTTATACTTTGGTTAAGCCCAGGCCAACGCCCGATAGCCCGTCAGGCTTTAAGGGACGAATGGGACTTTACGAGGTCTTTGAGGTAACCGAGGCTATCCAGGACCTGATTGTCAAACGGCCCACTTCTACGATGATCCAAAAGGTGGCGCAAAGCCAGGGCATGATAACCATGAAACAGGACGGCTATCTCAAAGTACTGGCCGGCCTGACAAGTATTATGGAAGTAAATAGGGTGGCTTCGGCTGATAGTTAGGAACTAGGGGTGGCTGAAATATCACAAAATATTAAAATCGAACTTCTGCTAGAAGACGTTGTTAAGAAGAAAGCGTCCGATTTGCATCTTCAGGTTGGTTTGCCGCCGATCCTGCGGATTGATGGCGTCTTGTCGCCGGTGCCGGGCGCGCCGGCCTTGAGCGAACAATTGGTCGAAACTCTGGTCTTTTCGCTTTTGGATGAGGACCAAAAACAAATCCTGCTACGCGACAAAGAGTTTGACTTTAGCTTCGCTTTTGGTGATCTGGGTCGCTTTCGGGTCAATGCCTTCCACGAGCGGGGCAATTTGGCAGCCGCTATGCGCCTGATTACTAACGAAATTAAGAGTGTCGAACAGCTGGGACTGCCAAAAATTATCAGCAAATTCGCCGCCTATCCGCGGGGGTTAGTGCTTATTACTGGCCCAACCGGCTCGGGCAAATCAACAACCCTGGCGGCTCTAATCGAGAAAATAAATAGCGAGCGCCCACTACATATTATTACTGTCGAAGACCCGATTGAGTACACCCATCAATCTAAAAAATCGATCATTGTCCAACGCGAAGTCCATTATGACACCTACAGCTTCTCGGCCGCCCTGCGTTCCAGCTTGCGTGAGGATCCGGACGTGGTGTTAATCGGTGAAATGCGCGATCTGGAAACCATTGCTGCCGCCATTACCATTGCCGAAACTGGCCATTTGGTTTTTGCTACTTTACATACTAATTCGGCGGCTCAAAGCATTGATAGGATGATTGATGTCTTTCCACCACATCAGCAGCCGCAGGTTAGAGCGCAACTGGCTAACATTTTAATGGCTATCTGCTCACAGCGTCTGATTCCAGCGCTGGGTGGCGGTCGGGTCGTGGCTACCGAAATTTTGATCGCCACGCCGGCGGTACGCAACATCATCCGCGAAGGCAAAACTTATCAACTGGAGGCCGTCATTCAAACCGGCGCCGACTATGGTATGCAGAGCATGGACCGCACTTTGGTCAATCTAATACATTCGGGCATTATCAGCTATGATGAAGCCCGCAACTACGCCGTTGACGTCGAGGAATTAGACCGACTGATGAGGACCTAAATGACTACGTCATTGTATTTATCATTTACCAATTCACATTTACCAATTAAGTATCATTTATCATTTGTTAAATGGTTAATGGTTAATAATTCGGCTAATGGTAAATGGATAATGGTTAATGCGCCGACGGTAGGAGACGCTTGATGCAGAGCTTTACTTACACAGCCCGCAACCTTAGAACCGGCGAGAAAATAACGGCCGATGTGGAGGCCGAAAACGAGGCCGCGGCCGCTAGACTTTTAACCGAGCGCGGTCTGGCGCCACTAGAGATTGTGCCTAAAAAAGACGAGGGTTTGCGCTTACTATTCAACCGCATTCCGGCCAAACATATGGTTATTTTTTCGCGTCAGTTGTCCACGCTGGTTAATTCCGGCCTGCCGCTGGTTCAAAGCCTAGACGCAGTTCGGGGGCAAACTTCCAACAAGCAACTCAAGCCAATCATCGCTAAGATCATTAACGATGTCGAAGCCGGCTCCTCTTTAGCCGAAGCCATGGCCGCCCACCCGAAAGTTTTCAGCGATGTCTATACTAGTCTGATTGCTGCCGGTGAAGCTTCCGGCACACTTGATGTCAGCTTGGAACGCTTGGCCAACCAGCAAGAAAAAGATGCCGAGATTGTCGCGCGCCTGCGCGGCGCCATGTTATATCCATTTCTGGTCATTATTGTTCTGGTTGGTGTAGTTGTCTTTTTGATGACTTCCGTTTTGCCCCAAGTTGAAAGCCTCTATGCTGGCCTGCCCGGCGTCGAATTACCGGTTATTACCAAACTGCTACTGGCTCTTTCCCATTTTCTGCTGAAGTTCTGGTGGTTAATAATTTTGGCTTTTGGCGGTGGCATTTTCCTGTTGGTGCGCTGGGTACGAACGCGGCCTGGCCGACTGTTCTATGATCAATTCAAACTACGAGCCTGGGGCATCGGGCCGCTGTTTATGAAGCTTTACATGTCCCGTTTCGCCAGAGTTTCTTCGACGCTGGTGGCCAGCGGTGTACCACTGATTCAAGTACTCAACACAACCTCCAAATCAATCGGCAATGTCCACGTCGAGGCGGCTATTTTGCGGGCCGCCGAGGAGGTCAAGGGCGGCAAGGCTTTAAGTGAGAGCTTAGCTGGCGATAAGCATTTTCTGGAGTTGGTGCCCAACATGGTTCACACTGGCGAGCAATCTGGTTCGTTGGATGCCATGCTTGGCAAACTGGCCGATTATTACGAAAAAGAGGTTGATAATCAAATAAAATCGATTGCCACCGTAATTGAACCGGTGCTGATGATTACGGTTGGTATCATCGCTCTGATAATCGTGGCTGCCGTGCTGCTGCCAATTTACTCGCTGGCCGGTAAGAATTTCGTCAAAATATAAAGATTGCAAGTTCAAGCAGATGTAATATCATATAAGCATAAGCATTCACCAACGTATTTCCCAGGGGGGCATATTTTAATGAAAAATTTTATCAAAAAAAGAACTAGTGGGCTTGCCTTGTGGAATGTTCGCCAAAAGCGAACCGGCAAAGTCGATTCCACTGGGTTTACTATTATTGAAGTCCTGATCGTTTTGGCAATTGCCGGTTTGATACTGTCAATAGTCTTCATCGCTGTGCCGCAGTTGCAGCGCAATGCCCGTGATTCCAAACGACAAAGTGTAGCCAACCGCTTAAGCTCCGAACTGGGTTCATTCTCGGCCAACAATCAAGGTGCTTATCCTTGGGTGGGCGTAAACGGCAACTTTACAAGTTGCGCCACTGCCAATAACAATAACCAGAGCTGTTATGACTGGCACAACCGCTACATTAATGGCAAGGTTAATATTCAGGATCCAACTTCCGGCAGCGACACCACTATTTTTTATGCCAATACCGGTACTTTGCCGGCCTGGTCGCTTGGCAATGTCTGGATCAGCGTCGGCGCCGTTTGCAACGGTGACCGTCCACCACAGGGCGCCACCGGCGCGTCAGCCACATCCAAACAGTATGCCCTGACAATTGCTCTAGAACGAAGCAACACTTACTACTGCGTCGATAACGGCTAGCGCTCGCACCATATTTTTGCAAGCGCCTTCTCACCGTGAGTAGCTGTTAGTCAAAACCGAGCTTGCCTTCGGAACTTCTCGAAAATCAGCCACCGGCTAATCTTCTCGTCAAACAGCCGAAGGCAGCCAAGCCCGCTTTAGTTTTGACAACATCTAATCAGGGTTCGGCGGAGGCTTGGAAAAATAGGTGCTCGCTTGGTAATTTCTGATTGTATATATACTTAAAGGAATGATTATTTTTGTTTTGGCTGTGTTGGGACTTTGTTTGGGGAGTTTCGTTAATGCGCTGGTTTGGCGGATACATAAAAATAAAGACTGGGTAAAGTCTCGTAGTCAATGTGTACATTGTGGGCACGAATTGTCGGCCAAAGATTTGATTCCGATTTTTTCTTGGCTAATGCTAAAAGGCCGCTGTCGCTACTGTCAAAAACCGATTTCCAAGCAATACCCGCTAGTTGAACTTATCATGGCAACCGTTTTTATTCTTTCGTATTTATTATGGCCGACAAGTTTTAACGAGCCGGGACAGTGGATTCTATTTGTTAGCTGGCTGGCCGCTAGTGTCGGCCTGTTAGCACTGGCTGTTTACGATTGGCGCTGGCTGTTACTACCAAATAAATTGGTTTATCCAACTTTCTTGGTAGCCGCCGCTGGCCGGGTAGTTTATATCGCTGGTTATGAGCCGGATAAGTGGCTGGCGCTACTTAACCTCCTCGGGGCGGTGGCAGTGGCTAGCGGTATATTTTTCTTAATTTATAGCTTATCGGACAAGTATATCGGCGGTGGTGACGTTAGTCTCGGTTTAGTTACAGGCACATTGCTGGCTATACCAATTAACAGCTTATTAATGATCTTTTTTGCCTCAATTTTAGGATTGTTGTTCGCACTGCCGGGCCTAGTTAGCAAAAACAAAAAGCTAACTACCAAAATTCCATACGGGCCATTTTTAATCGCCGCCACCTTCATAGTGCTGCTTTTTGGGCAGGGAATTACCGATTGGTACGAACAGCTACTAACATAAATCTGGCCTTGCACGCCTCTTTACATATTATTTGCACACCACTTTATATACTAATAAAGGCTTTTTATTCCCAACATCGAAATATTTCTATATTTAAATATTTCAATAATAGATTGAAGTACGGGTAAGTCTTTTGCTGTCAGCCGACTGCCAGAACTTATAGGGGTCTACCCCTATCCGCTTATGCTATACTGAACCCATGTTATCTAGGCTGTGGGCCTTGTACTTGAGCAAAGTTCAAGGAAGCCAAGGTGCGAAGCGAGCGAGGCGTATATGTAATACGTTGAGCGAGCTTCGCACGCAGCTGGCACCGCAATTTGCCAAGAGCATTGTCAGAGTTACTGGCTCTGCCAGTAAGCAGGACAATGCGGCACAAAGGCCACAGGGGTATACAGTTATTGAGGTCTTAATTGTATTAGCAATCTCCGGCGTAATTTTTGTCAGCGGGGTGGTGATGTTCAGCGGCCAAAGTAACAGCACCGCCTTTGAACAGAGCATGCAAGATACTAATTCCGAAATAGCCACCCGTATTCGCGGCGTCGGCTCGAGCCAATTCTTTAATACCGAGGGTTATACCTGTATAGTCAGCGGTAATCCAGCGCGGGCCATTCTAACACCTTCAGGCGGTGGCACGGGGCAGCAAGACTGTCTGGTTGTTGGCACGGCCGTGGAGGTGCCGACCGGTGCCAGCAACCTATATTTTTATGAAGTGCTGGGTAATCGCCAGGTTTACGGCCCCGGTAATAATCCGCTCGGCCCGTCCACCAGCCTAGCTGAGGCTAACCCAACGCCAGCAGTTGCCGAAGGTACAGATCTGACCTTTAGCTTCAAATTGGCCAGTGACGTGAAAATAATTTCATCGAACATCGAAGCCATCGACGGCTCCAGCCTAGCCAGTAATCTGGTTAGTTTTTATATAGACTTTAGCGGCGAAGCACCGACGACCGGCAGCGGCGTGCAGACTTCGGTCGCCAAAGCCTATAATTATGAGTCAGCCGGACATGACACCAGTGGCGTAAAAAATTGCATCGAAGGCACAGGTTGCCAGGCGCCAACCGATTCGAAAGTCTGGAGAATTTGTTTCGAGAGCCCGTCAGGTAATCGCCGAGCCCAGATTGATATCACTAGTCAGCCAACCGGCGTAACCACCGAACTTAAATTCATTAATTGCACATGATGAACAATAAGCAAAAAACAATAATCAATAAGCAAGACAAATACCGTCTTTCGTCTTCCGTCTTCCGTCTTCCGCGTGTCACCTCTGGCGACACGATTATCGAGGTTATGCTATCAATCGTTTTAATCGGCTCGGCCATCGCCTTGGCTGTCACCATGTCAAACCACAACCTCAATGTGGGCATTAGTACGACCCAGAGGACTCAAGCTCTGTCAATTACCCAGGGCCAAATCGAACGTATCCGCAATGCCTACAACACCAATAATCCTATTTTGGAGACCTATAAATCAGATCAGGCATATTGTATTTTAAATGATGGCAGCGTCGAGCAAGTTGGTGCCCAGGATTCCAAATGCCTCAATTTCAACGATACACAGTACTCAATTTCAATCACTTATGACGATACCAGTAAAGTATTTTCAGCTACCACTTCCTGGGTGTCCAATTCCAGCGGTTCCGGCCAAGATCAACTAAAGCTATCTTATAAACTACCGAGTTAAACAATGAGTAGTAAACAAAAGACAATCAAACCATTCACCATTCACCATTTACTGTTTACTTTGCGTTTACTATTTACTGTTTACCATGGAAAACAGAAAACAGACCACCGAAAACGTACTGTGAACGGAAAACTGAAAACGGTTAAAGCTACATCTGGTTTTACAGTGGTAGAGTTGACTATAGCCACAGCGGTTTTTGCCGCAGTCCTGTTGGTCGGCCTGGTTAGTTTTCTGGGCGTCGGCAAAGTTTATTACAAAGGCGTCAGCCTGACCCAAACTCAGGCCGTGGCCCAGCAGATTCTGACCCAACTGACCGCCGATATCCAGTTTGCACCAACTATTGTGACGGCCAAAGCTACGGGCGATGGTTCCAGCCAGTTCCTCTGCCTCGGCAACATTCGTTATACATTTAATCTCTACCAAAAAGTCGATTTAGCCGATCACGATAATCAAAGCAAATTTGGCCTGCTGCGCGACAGCCTGCCGGGTAGCACCGGCTGCAACAGCCCGTTTGGCGATGGCGCCGTCTCGCTCAATAATCCAACCGAACTTTTGGGCAATAAAATGCGTCTGGCCAAGCTCAATCTGACCCCAGCCAAGGATGCTGCCGGCGGCAATGTGACCGACCTTTGGAACCTAGACGTCAAGGTAGCTTACGGCGATGACGATGTACTAACGAACCCGGGGGTCGAGAATGTTACTTGCGACGCCAATCTAACCTCTACCCAATTCTGTTCGGTCAATTCACAGACCACAACCGTTAGCCGAGGTCTATAGGTTATAATTATGCTTATGCCAATTTTATTGGGAGGTCCGACCTTGGGAAAAGCAAAGAATTCTCTAACGAAAACTACAAAGTTTTACCTATCTTTTTTCAAGGTCGGACCTCTTCAAAGACGTAACCAAGCTGGTCTCACATCCGTAGTCGTAGTCTTTGTGCTGGTGCTTTTGCTGACATTGCTCTCCATCGGCTTCACCAAAGTCATGAACCGCTCGCTGCAATCAACTTCGTCCAACCAGCAATCCACCGCCGCAGGTTATGCCGCCCAGTCGGGTATTAACGACGCCATTTCTTATATAAAAAAGACCCTGCTAGCCGACCCCAGTGCCAACGTCTCGGCCACCAAATGCGATGATCTGCTCAAACAAGGTGCGCCACTGGCCAGTGCCTCAAAACTTGACGATGCCACCAATTACACCTGCCTACTGATCGATCCCACACCGACCAGCCTTTTTTATCAGGACTTGCCGCCTTATAAATCGCAGATAGTCAAAATCACTACATCGGCGCCGCTGTCCAGCCTGCTGTTCTCTTGGCAATCGACAAACGCCGAGCATAACCAGTTTGTACCCAATGCCGACGGCCAAACCTTGTTTGATGAAACGGTCTGGAGTAATAGCAAATACTCTCCAGTTTTGAGAGTTACGCTTTACCCGATCCCGGCCAACGCCGATATATCCGGTGTCCAGGCTGCGTCTAAGACCTTCTATCTATATCCGCAGACCGGTGGCGGCAGCAACAGCGTTTCATACAATTCGGCCAGCGGCTTACAGTCGGTTAATTGCGTATCTAAGAATCTCGGAGGCTTTTCCGGCAGTGCCGACTACGACTGCAATGTTGTCATTAATGAATTGCCCAGCGGCGCCACGGCTGCCTATTTCTATGCTCGCTTCTCGCCTTATTACGACAAGGCGGTGGTTAAAATTAAAGGCAACGACGGCGCGGCCCAACCGGTTAAGTTTGTTAATGTCCAGTCGGTCATTGACGTCACGGCCAAATCCGGCAACGCCACCAAACGCTTGCAGGCACGGATGGATTCCAGTACTACCACTGGCGGTGGTGATTTCAACATTGATCCCTCCAGCAATCTGGCACCGGAA
>MGCV01000004.1 GCA_001790575.1 Candidatus Saccharibacteria bacterium RIFCSPHIGHO2_12_FULL_47_17
AGTCTTGATTTGGCTTATAGTGTTGGGAGAGGCGGTTAGCAAAGTCACTGCGGTAGCTACGCCCTTGTCGGAGAGCGTTGTCGCCATGCCCAATTTTCGGGTTAGCAGTGCCTTCATTAACAGCGTCCTTTGCGCGTTTTAAAGTTATTAAATCCTTCAGGTAAATTTGAAGCATATTAAAAAACTCTTAGCCTCAGTAGTATCCACCACATTTAATGAAGCGGACTGGCTAAGACCAAGATTGCAAAACTGCAATAGTTACAGATTAACATAATTAAACAACCTCTGTCAATCTGTAGTAAAAATTACAGTCGGCCTCAGGTGAGGCCGGAGGTCTGTCCTTGAACAAGGTAAGTAAATAGTCGTTTTTACCAAAAAACACATTGCCTTTTTTCAAGGACAGACCTCATCGCAAGGTCGGACCTCTTATATTGTAGTTACAATCAACTTGCGCTGTCGTGGGCCATCAAGCTCGACCAAAATAACTCTTTGCCAAGTTCCCGCAACCAGTTTGCCATCACGAACCGGTAAGCTAACAGAAGGTCCAATTATCGAACTTGCTAAATGGGCCGGTACGTGTAATGGATCATGAGGGTGACGATATTTGAGTTTCGGTATCATCTCCCAGACCGCGTCAAGCAGGTCAAGATCAGTTCCCGGATCTAAATCGGCAGTCGTCACGGCGCAAGTCGTATGGGCTACAAAAACATTGCATAGCCTATCGCTAGGTTCAATCAGGCTATTTATTTGGTCGGTAATGTCAATTACCTGACGGTTTTGGCTGGTTTTAATTGTCAGCTTACTAGCTTTAGCCATGCATCTATAATAACTAACTTTTGATTGGCAGACTTAGTTGAGGCATTATATAAGCATATGAAGTTTTATAAAGACGGCGATTCATATGTCGTTATTCTGAAATTGGGCGAAGAGCTGTTTGGATCCCTGGCTAATTTCGCCACGCAAAACAATCTAAAAACTGCTTGGTTTGAGGCTTTTGGCGCCACCAAGGAAGTGGAGCTTGGCTATTACAATTTAGAGGCGCAAAAATACGTTTGGCGTGTCTTTAGTGGACCGCTGGAAATTACCGGACTGCAGGGCAATATTGCCCAAAAAGACGGTCAGCCGGTATTTCATGCCCATGGATCGTTTGCGGATGAATCTTATAATGTGGTTGGCGGTCACATAAAAAAATTAGTTGTGGCCGGAACTTGTGAATTGTTCATAACACCATTGAATCTGAAGCTAACACGTCAGCTAGACGATGAAGTCGGCCTAGAACTACTTCAAGCCGAATAGAAGGCTACTACATCTTATTTTTGGCGCTTGCCTCGCACTAAAACCTGAGCGGAGTAATCCCTCACCTGCTTGCAAGTGAGGGATTATGAAGCTTCAAGTTTTTAGTGCTGAGGTCGCAGCAATCACATCTTGATCTCAGCATCACATCCGGCTGGCAGGCTGAGGTTCATCAAAGAGTCAACGGTTTTAGGCGTGGGATCAGTAATGTCAATTAAGCGTTTATGAACCCGCATCTCGTATTGTTCGCGGCCTTTTTTGTAAACATGCGGACTTTTAACAACGGTGAAGGTACTTCTGCGGGTGGGTAGAGGAATTGGTCCGGCAATGTTGGCGCCAGTCCTCAAAGCCGTCTCCACGATTTGTTTGGCTGATTGATCTATAACTTTGTGATCATAGGCCTTCAAGCGGATCCTAATCCGCTGCTTAATCTCTGGTTCCTTTTTTGCTGAATCTACCATATTAATATCGGTAGAGTTTCGGTGTTATGTATCGTTCGGTTTCCAAAATAAGACTTATGGCTATGACTATATCGATCGAACTACTGACGGTAATACTGCGCACATTATTAACAAGACGCATATTGAACGGAGAAAGAATTGTCATACTGTGATGATTAAAGACTGGGTATTCTTTTTTTGAATCAGCCATTATTTTACGATTTTTGTAACCACGCCAGCGCCAACGGTGCGACCACCTTCACGAATGGCGAAGCGCAAGCCCTGCTCCATGGCAATCGGTGCTTGCAATTTGACTTTGAAGGTAACCGTATCGCCGGGCATAACCATCTCTTTATCGGCTGGTAGTTCAACTTCGCCGGTTACATCAGTGGTACGGAAGTAAAATTGCGGCTTGTAGCCTTTGAAAAATGGCGTGTGTCGACCACCTTCCTCTTTAGTCAAAATGTAAACCTCAGAGTCAAACTCGGTGTGCGGCGTAATCGTACCCGGCTTGGCCAAGACCTGGCCACGTTCAATGTCATCGCGCTCAATACCGCGTAGTAGCACACCCACATTGTCTCCAGCTTGGCCTTGGTCGAGATTCTTCTTGAACATTTCTACACCAGTTACAACCACTTTCTTGGTTGGGCGAATACCAACGATTTCAACTTCTTCGTTGACTTTAACAACACCGGTTTCCACCCTGCCGGTGGCGACTGTACCGCGGCCTTTGATGGAGAAAACGTCTTCCACAGCTAACATGAATGGTTTTTCCAGATCGCGCTTGGGCTCTGGGATGTAATCATCCATCGCCTTAACCAATTCCATGACAGCATCTTCGTTGGCCGCGTCGCCTTCCAGAGCTTTAGTCGCCGAACCTTTGATAATTGGACAGTCGTGATCAAACTCGTATTTAGCCAACAGATCTCTGACGTCCTCTTCGACTAGATCAACCAGCTCAGGATCAGCCAGGTCCATTTTATTGAGAAAGACAAGGATACTTGGTACACCAACTTGCTTAGCTAATAGTACGTGTTCACGGGTTTGGGGCATCGGTCCGTCAGCTGCCGATACAACTAAAATGGCACCGTCAATCTGAGCGGCACCGGTAATCATGTTCTTGATGTAGTCAGCGTGGCCTGGCATATCGACATGAGCATAGTGGCGCTTTTCGGTCTCGTATTCCTGATGGCTAGTTGCGATGGTTATACCGCGGGCTTTTTCTTCGGGAGCATTATCTATCTGGTCATAGGTGACGGGCTTGTTAATGTCACTGGGTAGTTTTTTGGCCAGCACAGCCGTAATAGCTGCAGTTAGAGTAGTTTTACCGTGATCAACATGACCCATGGTACCTACGTTAATATGCGTTTTACTTCGATCAAAATCTGCCATTTATTTCTCCTAACTAATTAGCTTGATAACTTTTGCATGCGAATAGTAATCACCCCCATGCGGTTATCAGAAAATTATAGGTAAACCTAACCAGTTTGTAAAGGGACTCTCTCTTTAAAAGTTCTCTTCATGGAAAATGGTATCACTCCATGATTTTCGACCATTTGACGAAGCAATCTTTCTTTTTCGTCCGGTCCCATTTCATAAGCTCCGTTTATTCCATCGTTCGCCATCGTTTCAAGCACTGCATCAAAATCAGCATGCTCGGTAATTTGTCGTATTAAATGCTTTTTAGCAACTACGGGTGATGTTATATAAAAGCCTGTATTCGAAACTACTGCAATTCTCGGTTCATTGAATTTAAAGTTGTCTAGAACCTCTTCATATGGTTCTACGACAGGTTTTAGCAATTCTGAGTGATATGGGCCATCAACTTCTATATCTTCAGTTCGCCGTGCTCCATCTTCTATGGAGTCTACCTTGGACTGTTCAACCTCTTCGTGACCGCCTGTGATAATAAAATGTTTTCTTGCTCTGTCCCTCATGACAGCAAATGTTGCACCTGTTTTTTTCAAAATTGGCTCAAGTCTATCTTCTGCTAACCCAAAGATCAGTGCCATTTTGCCGGCCTTACCATACTCGCTTATCATCCTGGCGCGTTCAGCTGCAGCTAAAACCGCGTGAGGATAAGATTCAAATATTCCGGAAGCCCCGTAAGCAGCAAAAATGCCTAAACTTAAGGCTCCCACAACTGCCGCTTCCTGCTCCTTAATCTCTCTGTATGCTGCATATTCGGCCAAATCAGTTGTTATTATTGCGGGTTGAACAATCTCAGGATATCTTTGCAGGTGTGTTAGGCTTCCAAAGCAGACTTTTGCCATATCAATCCCGACGAAGTCACTGACCTCTTGGTATACAATTTTGGCAGCCCCAAACCGATTGCGGACTTTTTTGCCCATACCAGGGCCGAAAATGCCTTGCCCATCAAACAGTACAGCATCATCATTTGGTCCAAATCTCGTCTCAGTCATTCTAAAGTCCTGGGTCAAGCTGTAAATAAGCGTCACGTCTTGCGCTCTTCGCAGCACCGTTCATTCTCCGCGCGACCCTCAAACCAAAAAAAGGTAATTTTGTGCCTACAAAACCAACAGTAGTCGAAGCTTCAAATAACTCCTTAATTATTCGTGCTTGGGAACCGTCCATAACTGAGCGGGCTTTTCCGACCGAAACATCAGGACGAAATGGATACAATATAGTAATTGCTTCTGGCAGTGGTTTCATTTAACAAGATTATACAATTATTTGCCGGTTTTAGCAATAATACCGGCCGCCACGTTACTGGGCACATCGGCATAGTGGTCCAGTTCCATCGATGACGAAGCCCTGCCCTGAGTCATGCTCCTAAGATTGGTGACATATCCAAACATTTCGCCAAGTGGCGCAAAAGCCGTGATTTCCTTGATTCCGGGCGATAAATCTATCATTGATTCGATGCGGCCGCGTTTGGAATTAAGATCGCCAATCACATCACCCATAAACCCCTCAGGTGTGACAACCACAATTTTCATAATTGGTTCCAGCAGTACCGGTGCAGCTTTCTTGACAGCATCCTGGAGGGCGGCCGAGCCGGCTATTTTGAAGGCTACCTCAGATGAATCAACATCGTGGTAAGAGCCATCATACAACTCAACCTTAACGTCGACTACCGGATAACCGGCTATCACGCCATTAGCCATAGCTTCCTCGATACCAGATTTTATGGCCGGGATGAACTCGCTGGGAATGGCGCCGCCTTTAATACTGTTAATAAATTCAAAACCTTTGCCGGCTTCGTTTTGGAAGATTCGGAGCCAACAGTGTCCGTACTGACCGCGGCCGCCAGTTTGACGAATGTATTTACCTTCAGCCTCAACGCCGTCTTTACGAATGGTTTCGCGGTAAGCAACCTGCGGCTCACCAACATTGGCATCAACCGTAAACTCTCTTTTCATACGATCAGCAATTATCTCAAGATGTAATTCACCCATTCCAGAGATGATCGTCTGGCCGGTCTCGTGATTGATCTTCATTCTAAAAGTTGGATCTTCTTCGGCTAGCCGCTGCAAGGCTTGACTCATTTTTTCCTGATCGGCCTTAGTTTTAGGTTCAATAGCAATACTGACTGGTGGATCGGGAAAAGTGATACTTTCTAAAACAATCGGATGCATCGGATCGCATAGAGTATTACCGGTGGTGGTACCTTTAAGGCCTACAATAGCGGCAATGTCGCCAGCTTCTATTTCGCTAACATCCTCGCGTTTATCGGCATGCAGACGGACAACCCGGCCAACTCTCTCTTTTTCGCCGGTCGAACTATTAAGAATATAGCTGCCAGCTACGATTTTACCTGAGTAAACTCTAAAGAAGGCCAGTTTGCCAACAAAAGGGTCGGTGGCAATCTTGAAGGCTAAAGCGGCAAATGGTTCGGAGGCGTCTGGCTTACGTTCAACTTCATCACCGTTTTTAGGATTTGTGCCCCAAGTCGAACCACGGTCTAGCGGTGAGGGCAGAAAATCGGTAACAGCGTCAAGCAGCCTCTCGACGATGACGCCCCGACCATCCCCGCCAGTAACGGCAAAAAACTTACCGGTCAACACCGCCGTGCGAATAGCCTTACGAATTTCGTCTTCTGATAGTCCCTCTTCGCCAACCTCCAGATACTTTTCAAGCATTTGCTCATCTTCAGCCACAGCATTCTCAACCAAAAGCGAACGGTATTTTTTGACTTGATCGGTCATATCGGCTGGTATTTCGCCTTCGATCAAGTTTTTGTCATGGTACTCCTTATATGTGTAAGCCTTCATGCTAATCAGATCAACCACGCCTTTGACGTTTTGTTCAAAGCCAATTGGTAGATGAATTGGAAAAGCCCGTTTGGACAGCCGGTGATGGATGCTTTCTAGACTCTTATAAAAATCGCCGCCGGTTTGGTTAATTTTATTAATAAAGCAAAACCTCGGCACGTTGTATCTATCAGCTTGGCGCCAAACGGTTTCGGATTGTGACTCAACACCCATCTTGCCATCAAAGACCACCACCGCTCCATCAAGTACTCGCAAGCTACGTTCGACCTCAACCGTAAAGTCAATATGGCCAGGCGTATCAATGATGTTAATTTTTTTGTCGCCCCATATGCAAGTTACAGCCGCGGCTGTAATGGTAATACCGCGTTCTTTTTCCTGAGCCATCCAGTCGGTTGTAGTATCGCCAGCATGAACTTCGCCGATTTTATGCTTTAAGCCAGTTCGATAAAGAATCGCTTCGGTGGTGGTCGTCTTCCCGGCATCAATATGGGCAATGATGCCGATGTTCCTTAAATCTGTAAGTGGATATTTTTTGTCAGCCATAATTATATTTGCACGGTCCTATCTAATATCTTTCGGCTCATTCTAGATGCTACCTGTTGGGCTGTTTTGTCATGCTTAGTTGTTGGTAATTCTTCCTCGACTGCTAGTTCTTCTTGAAGCCCTTTATTATCAAGTAGCTTTTTCACTGCCAGACAGGTTTTAGGTTTCTCGCCAAGAACTGGCATCGGACAGCCCTGCATGATTTCAGCAACTTCTTCTGGAGTTGCATCTTTAGAAGATAATCCTAGATCTATTCGAGATATAAGTCTTCGCGAGCTCAGAGCGACTATCGCTAATCGTTCTGTGTTTGATGTAAAACCTTGGGCTATACTCTGCCACGAACCGGATTGCTTCATATACTTATCGATTTCATAGCCTAGCGGAGAATTTCCCAGTCTCCTTCTGAAGACACATCGGGCACAAGGCTCCACCATAACTCTTTCGGCGCCTATCATAATTTAGGACCTCGCAAAATGGGCGAAGGCGCGGTTGGCCTCGGCCATTTTATGAACATCTTCTTTTTTCTTAACCGCTGCACCAGCACTGTTATAAGCATCAACCAGTTCGACGGCAATCCGATCTTCCATCGGCAGGCCTTTGCGCTCCCGAGCGGCTGTCACAAACCACATAATCGTCAAATGCTGCTGACGTTGACCCTTAACCTCAAACGGAATTTGGTAATTGGCGCCACCCACCCGACGAGCCCTTGTTTCTAGATGAGGCTGGATGTTCTTGAAAGATTTTTCTAAAACTTCCAGGGGGTTATCAACTTTTAGTTTGTTGGCCGCTTTTTGCATGCCAGAGTAGACCATTCGTTCGGCTAGCTGCTTTTTGCCGTTGAGCATAACGCGGTTAATCAGTTTGGCGACTTGCTTGCTGTTATATAGGCGGTCAGGCTCCACATCCCGCATTAGTGACTTAGTGGTCTTCCTTGGCATTATTTGCCCTTCTTAACACCATACTTAGAACGGCCTTTTTTACGATCTTGCACACCTTGCAGATCCAGGTGTCCACGGACAATGTGGTAACGAACGCCCGGCAAATCTTTCACCCGGCCGCCGCGGACTAAGACCACGGCGTGTTCTTGCAAGTTATGCCCTTCACCGCCAATGTAGGCCCAGACCTCATGGCCGTTGGTCAGACGGACGCGAGCAACCTTACGCAGAGCTGAATTAGGTTTTTTTGGCGTCTTGGTTGTTACTCGAATACAAACACCGCGCTTAAAAGGCGAAGGCTTCTCATAGCTTTTGGTTTTAAGATTATTGACCACGCGGTCAAGCGCCGGCGAACCCGGCTTCTTTAAAACCTTCTTTCTTGATTTTCGGACTAGTTGGTTAATGGTTGGCACTAGACGACACCTCCTGCGTCTTCGTTTTCAATTTTCCGTTTTCCGTTTGCTATGCCAAGGTTAACAGTAAACTGATAACGCATTGTGAACGGTAAACTGTGAAAGGTAAATTGCTCGGTGAATTTTATCATTGCTTATCCTCTGCTTCAACTGGCTTCTCTTCTGTTCTGGCGCCGGTACCAACTGGTATCAACCGCCCTAAAATGACGTTTTCCTTCAAGCCATAAAGGTGGTCTACCTTACCAGAAGTCGCCGCCGCAATCAGAACCCGCGTTGTATCTTGGAATGAGGCAGCCGACAAGAAAGAATCGGTCGACAGCGATGCCTTAGTAATACCAAGCAACAGCTGGTTATACAGAGCTGGCTTCTTTTTTTCTTTGGTCAGACGCTCGTTGGCTTCAACAACCGCCAATTTGCTGACAATGTCACCGGTGATGAACTGCGAATCGCCAGAATCTTCAATCTGCACCCTACTAAACATCTGCCTAATGATGACCTCTAGATGTTTATCGGAAATGGTTTGGCCCTGAGAGGCGAAAATATATAGGACTTCGTTCATGATGTAACGCTGGGTCGTCTCAATGCCAGACAGGCGCATCAGATCATGCAAGTTGATAGAACCGTTGGTTAAACGCTGGCCGGGCTCGACTACATCACCAGTTTTAACAAGTAGTTGTCTAAAGCCTGGAATCTCGTAGCGGATAACACTCTTAGCGGTTGGTGTAATGGTGATCAGTGAACGGTTAACCTTAACTTTGCCAACCATAGTAGCAGTTAACGGTTCGCTGCCATCTTCGAGAGCCGCAATTACATCACCGATATTGACTTCATCGCCGTCTTGGACTTTAGCAATTCTTTCACCACTAATTGGAACTTCCACCGGTTTACGTTTCTTGGCTGTTATTTGAACAATGTACTGATCATCTTCCTCCCAAGTGTTTACAGTGCCGGCAATATCAGATAAGTAGGCTTGGCCCTTTGGTGTTCGGACCTCCAAAATTTCTTCAACACGGGTTAGACCCTGGGTGACGTCATCACCGGCCGTCACAGCACCGGCGCGATGTTTGGAGTCCAGCGACAACTGAGTGCCTGGCTCACCAATGCTTTGGGCGGCAATCACGCCAATTGGATAATCTGTAGCCACCAGCCGGCCAGTGGCTAAATCGAGACCGTATGATTTTTGGCTGACACCGCGGACTGAAGTGCAGGATAAAACGCTCATGATCCGGACTGCCTCAACTGAACTATCTTCGCCAATTGCTTTGGCCGCCTCGGTTGTAATTAACTGGCCGCTCTTGACGTAACGTTTAACATTTTCAGCCGCGAAGCGACCAATAAGTCGTCCGCCAAAGTTAACGTTGATGGCCTCAGAATCACTACGGTAAATTAGGAAGCCACCGTCTTCGGCCTCATATGCAACTGTGAAAACATCTTGAGCTACATCCACCAGTCGCCGGGTCAAATAGCCGGAGTCGGCCGTCCGCAGGGCAATATCAATCAAGGATTTGCGCGTACCACGGGTGGCTGTAAAGTACTCCAGTGGTGTCAGTCCGTATTTGTAGTTGGAGCGAACCGGCAACTCAATCGCCCGGCCAGTGGCATCGGCGAACATACCAAGCATGCCAACCGATTTTTTCATCTGGGAAATGTTGCCGCGGGCGCCAGAAGCAACCGCAATCGACATGGTATTGTCTTCGGTAGCAAACTGCTCTGCCAGCGCCTGCTCAACGCGTGTATCAACATCAGTCCAGGTCTCAACCGTCAATCGATAACGCTCATCATCAGTAATAAAACCAGAAGCATATTGTTTGGAAATTTCAGTGGCCTTGGCTTCGCCGCCATTAACTATTTCCGCAAGTCCTTTAAGATCCGAAAAGTCATCCATACCAATCGACAACCCAGAATAAGTTGCGTAGTAGAAACCGAGGTCTTTAAGATCGTCGGCAATTAAGGCCGTTTTCTCTTGGCCATAGCGTTGATAAGTATAAGACATGACTTTATCTAGTTTTTTAGAAGTCATGGCCTCATTCTGAAACGGAAAATCTTCTGGGAAAATCTCGTTAAAGATCAACCGGCCAACTGTCGTGTCTTGTAACTGGTCCCTGTAAGGAACCTTGACTCGGCTCTGAAGCGTCAATTTACGCTCATCAAGGGCCTTTAAGACTTCCTCATAGCTGCTGTAGGCCAACGCCTGTTGGGCATGGCCACCGTGGCGTTCATAGGTCAGATAGTAGCAACCGAGCACGATGTCTTGTTCAACGTGTAAGATTGGCGAGCCATCGGCCGGTTTCAGCAAGTTGCGGTTAGAAGCCATTATCTCGTGAGCTTCTTTTTGCGAAGCTTCACCCAGTGGCAAGTGGACGGCCATCTGGTCGCCATCAAAGTCGGCATTAAAGCCCTTACAGACTAAGGGGTGCAGCTGGATAGCCTTACCTTCAATCAGTACTGGCTGGAAGGCCTGAATACTCAATCGGTGCAAGCTCGGTGCCCGGTTAAGTAAGACATATTTATCTTTAATTACCTCGTCCAGCGCATCCCAGACAGCTGACTCGCTAGTCTCAATCATTCGAGTAGCGCTGCGAATATTGTGAGCCATCTCTTTATCAATCAGATAGCCAATCACAAACGGCTTAAACAGCTCCAGAGCCATGGTTTTGGGCAGTCCACATTGGTACATCTTAAGTTCTGGTCCTGAAACAATGACGCTTCGGCCAGAATAATCAACGCGTTTACCCAGCAAGTTCTGGCGGAAGCGGCCCTGCTTGCCGCGCAGCATATCGGATAACGACTTTAGGCGGCGGCGCTGGCCGGTGGCCGCCACAGCTCGCCCGGAGCGAGCGTTATTATTATCGATCAGGGCATCAACTGCCTCTTGGAGCATGCGCATTTCATTGCGCCGAATAACCTCTGGCGCTTTAAGTTCGATTAATTTTTTAAGACGATTGTTACGATTGATTACCCTCCGATAAAGGTCGTTGAGGTCGGACGTAGCAAATCGGCCGCCGGTTAGTTGAACCATTGGTCGCAGATCCGGTGGGATAACCGGCAAGACCGTCACACACATGCTGCTTGGCTTAATGTTGGCTCTTTGCATACCTTCCAGCAGGCGCAAACGCTTCATTATTTTCTTTTTGCGCTGGCCACGGGCCTCTTCGGCTTCTTTATCTAAGTCTTCTATTAATTGGGAGATATCAATTTCGTCCAACAGTTGCTTCAGGGCTTCACCGCCCATACCAACTTTGATCAAAGACTGTAGTTCATCGGGTAGAGCCCGATAGTCGCTCTCAGTCAGCAGGTTTAATTTTACGAGTGAGTCAATCTGGCTTCGGAAATTTTCGGTATTGGCCGTAAGCTCCTCTAGCTCTTTATTGCGAGCGGCTGATAGCTGTTTCATATCAGCGTCTTTTTTGGCAGCTTCCTTGTCATAACGGACTTTAATTGCGGCTTCAGCGGCTTTATATTCAGCTTCCTTATCATCGGCAATCTTTTGTTTGCGGTCGCTATCAAGGGCCGTAATTATATAGCTGGCAAAATAGGCAATTTTCTCTAGGCTTTTAACGGTTAGTCCCAGCAGCAGGCCAATGGCACTAGGTGTGCCGCGTAAAAACCAAATATGAGCCACCGGGCTGGCCAAGCTAATATGTCCCATGCGCTCGCGGCGCACAATACTACGAGTCACAATCTCGCCCTTTTTATCAACTGCCATATCACGGCTGCGCATACCCTTGTATTTGGCATCATGGGGGTTAATATCTTTAACCGGACCAAAGATCCGCTCGTCGAAAAGGCCGTCGCGCTCCGGTTTTTGGGTACGGTAATTGATGGTTTCTGGCTTGGTAATCTCGCCGTAGCTCCACTCCAAAATGTCATCAGCACTGGCGATCGCTAATCGCACAGCGTTAAAATCGGCAATGTTGTTGCCTGGACTATAGTAACGCATTAACTCTTTCCCTCGTCGCTAGTGGTATCGTCGCTGCCCGGCATCAGCAGACCATCATCATTAATGGCCACCATCGAAGTGTCGTCTAGGTGGGCAGCGGCAAAGTTGTCGGTCACCGCCGCTTCAGTGACATCAACATCATCAACGCTAGAGGTAGGCGGTGAAATCTTTGGCGCATGTCTAGCTTCGTCTTTAATATTTTGGGCCAGCACATGTTCGGCATCGATGACTTTATTATCAGCCGTCAAAAGATCAACTTTAAGTCCCAGTCCTTGCAGCTCCTTAACCAGCACATTGAAGCTTTCAGGTACTTTTGGCCCTTGAATCTCAACGCCTTTGATAATGCTCTCATAAGCTTTAGCCCGTCCGTAAACATCATCACTTTTAATGGTCAGCATTTCCTGAAGGCAATGGGCCGCACCGTAGGCTTCTAAGGCCCAGACTTCCATTTCACCAAAGCGTTGGCCGCCGTTTTGGGCCTTACCACCCAACGGCTGCTGCGTAACCATAGTATATGGGCCGGTGGAACGAGCATGAATCTTATCGGTTACCATATGATTGAGTTTGATAATGTACATACTGCCAACCGTGGCTCGCTCGGCAAACGGTTCACCAGTCCGCCCATCACGAAGCTGCTGTTTGCCATCTTTTGGTAATCCGGCTTCGCCAAGCATCTGTTGAATTTTGTCGGTTGGCACGCCGTTAAAGGCCGGTGAAGCAACTTTGAGACCAAGCGCCCGAGCGGCCATACCAAGATGGGTTTCAAATAGCTGGCCAATATTCATACGCGACGGCACGCCCAATGGATTAAGAATTACGTCTACTGGTACACCGTCTTCCATAAATGGCATGTCCTCAACTGGCAATATTCGAGCAATCACGCCTTTGTTACCATGGCGACCGCCCAGTTTATCGCCAACGGCAATTTTGCGCATTTGGGCCACAAACACCTGAACCTGCATGATTACGCCAGCTTTAAGTTCATGGCCGGACGAGCGCGAGAAGATCTTAACGCCAACCACTTTGCCATGGCGGCCAGTGCTCATGCGCTGCGACGTATCACGCACCTCTTTGGCCTTTTCGCCAAAAATGGCCCTGAGCAAACGCTCTTCACTGGAAAGTTCTTGTTCGCCTTTTGGTGTAATTTTACCAACTAAAATATCGCCGGGGTGAACTTCGGCACCGATGCGCACGATGCCGTCTTCATCAAGATGGCGCAGTGACTCTTCAGAAACGTTAGGAATGTCGCGAGTGACAATCTCAGGTCCCAGCTTGGTTTCGCGCACCTCGGTCATATAGTCCACGATGTGGATAGATGTCAGTGAGTCATCTTCGACCAACCGACGAGAAATAATAATGGCATCCTCGAAGTTATAGCCGGACCACGGCATGAAAGCCACCAATAGGTCCTTACCAAGAGCCAGCTGTCCATCGGCAATACTCATGCCTTCGATCAACGATTGGCCGGCTTTGACCCTGTCGCCCGAATTGACAACGACCGTCTGATTCATCGAACTGCCCTCGTTAGAACGAACAAAATGAACCGGTCGGTAAGTTGCCCGTTTGCCATTTTTGTAGCGGACTACGACTTCCTCGGATGTCGCCTTGACCACTTGGCCGTCAGCTTCAGCATTCACCATTTGCCCGGAATTTTCAGCCACCACCCTTTCAAAACCAGTCCCGACAATCGGGCACTCCGGTTTAATTAACGGAACGGCTTGGCGCTGCTGATTAGAACCCATTAATGAACGCAAAACATAGTTTTTCTCAATAAATGGGATCAGCCCGGCGCTAGAGCCGATACTTTGGGCCCGGCTGGCATCAACATGGGTGATCTCATTGGCATCAACTTCGCCCGGCTCCAACCTAATGCGCGCACTAATCCTAGCCTCCTTAAAGTAACCATTTTTATCAATTTCATTACCGGCACCGGCAATGGTTGCCTGTCCTTCTTCGGCGGCGTCAAGATAGACAATCTCGTCTGTTAGCTTGGCCTTAACCGGCCAAGTTTTTTGCTCTTTAATGACGCTTAGGCGTCTAGCTGCCGCTGGCGTAATAACCGCCCCGGCTTTGACGATGATTTTTCCCTTAGGATCCTCAAGATTAACGGCCGCAATATGACCCGGTGCTTCTTTGGCGCTAACTGCGTTAATAACTTTACGATAAGGCGTTTCAATAAAACCATATTCATTGACACGAGCATAAGAGGCTAAATTGAGCACCAGTCCAATATTGGCGCCTTCCGGCGTTTCGACCGGACAGATTCGGCCATAGTGGGTGGCATGGGCATCACGCACCTCAAAACCAGCCCGTTCGCGTGAAAGGCCGCCTGGTCCCATGGAACTCAGGCGGCGTTTATGTGCCAATTCGGAAAGCGGGTTAATCTGATCCATAAATTGGCTAAGCTGGGAGCTGGCAAAAAACTCCCGGACGGCGGCTACAACTGGCCGGGCATTAATCAGCTGGGCCGGCGTAACGGTTTCGATCTCGGACATAGACATGCGGTCTTTGGCATTGCGCTCCATCCGCAGTAAGCCAATACGGAACTGGCGCTGAACCAGTTCGCCGACCAGTTTGACTCGACGATTTGCGAGAGAATCTATTTCGTCGGCTGGCTCTTGGGTGTTGTTGAGCCGAATCAGCTCAGCAATGATGGCTAGCAGATCATCAATCCGCATGACACGGTTCTTGACTGTGTTGGGCACATCCAGGTTCAAGCGTTTGTTAATCTTGTAGCGCCCAACTTTGCCAAAGTCAAAGCGTTTAAAGTTATAAAGCATGTTCTCAATTAGAGAGCGGGCGTTTTCAACCGTGGCTAGATCGCCGGGGCGCAAGCGGCGGTAGACTTCAATCAAAGCTTCGTTAACACTTTTGGCCGGATCTTTATCAAAGGTGGCATCAATGTAATTAAGGCTGCCGCTGTCAACATGAGCAAAAGCATCTTTAATTTGCTGCTCACTCAAGCCCAGCGCCCGCAGCAGCGTGGTTACTGGGATTTTACGCTTGCGGTCAATCTTGACGTGCAGAGCTCCAGCCGCTGCAGTTTCGAACTCTAGCCAGGCCCCCCGTACTGGTATAATTTTGGCGCCGTACAGTCTGATTGTCCCATATGGTTCAGAGGTAAAGAAGACGCCCGAGCTGCGGATCAACTGGCTGACCACCACTCGTTCGGCTCCGTTAATAACAAAAGTACCCCGGGATGTCATCCAGGGGTAGTCGCCTAAGTAAATCTCTTGTTCCTTAATCTCGCCGGTTACCTTATTAGTAAGCTCGATAATGGCTTTGAGTGGAGCGTCGAAGCTGACATTATTGGCGCGAGCTTCTTGCTCGGTCAGCTTGGGATCTTCAAAGCGGTATTTTTTAAAGCGCAGACTGAGTTTAATGCCGGTATAGTCATCAATCGGACTGATTTCTTCAAATAACTCACCCAGCCCCTCGCGGATAAACCATTGGAACGAGGAGTTTTGATGGTCGACCAAATTCGGTGGACTTAAAATGTCATCTGTCGGTGTGTAATAAATACGAGATGCGATGCCGTTTGCCTTCTTCGCCGTCAAAAGCTTTTGTTCCCCCTAAAATTAAAGTTAATAATTAATAGATAGGTGTGCCAGCTCGAAGCCCACTACTTGAGGCCAAAATTTGTTTAGACTACAGCAAGGCCAAAGTACACTACTTCTTGATAGATAGAATACAGAATTATGATTTAAGAATCAAGAGTAAATTTCTAATTCCTAATTGCTCTAATTTCTAAATAAGTACAGGTTTTTTGCTTTAATTTCTCAATTGTTCATTGGGATTTAGTTAGGTCAATTAGAATTATTAGGTCAATTAGGTTAATTATCTATGAGTGATAACTTTGTCGACTAGGCCGTATTTTTTGGCTTCTTCGGCGGTCATCCAGTAGTCACGGTCGACGTCTTTTTCGACTTTAGATAGTGGCTGGCCGGTATTTTTGGCTAGTATTTCGTTCAAAAGTCTTTTAATTCTGATACCTTCCCGCAGATCAATTTCCAGATCTGTTATTTTGGCTTTTTCGGCAGCGGCGCTCGGTTGGTGAATCATAACTGTGGCATTTGGAAGTAATAATCTTTTACCTTTGGTGCCGGAGCTCAAAAGCAGAGCTGCGGCCGAGGCGTTTACACCGATGCCAACGCTTTGAATGTCGCACTTTACGAATTTCATGGTGTCGTAAATAGCAAAAGCGTTATAGACACTGCCGCCCGGGCTGTTGATATAGAATATGATGTCCTTATCCGAGTCTTCATTTTCCAAAAACAACATCTGGGCAACTACTAAATTGGCAGTATGTTCGTTTACATCCGTGCCCAAAAAAATTATTCGGTCCTTCAGCAAACGGCTGTAAATATCATAAGCCCGTTCAAACCGGCCTTCTTGCTCAATAACTGTTGGCACTAAGACTTGGCTGGTTTTATTCATATGCGAAAAGTATATCTCATTAAATTAGCACTCGTCAAGTGAGAGTGCCAGAATTGATATTACTTCTTCTCGCGGGAGTTCCCAAACTTCTGTTACACCGCGAATTACGCCATTAGGAAAATTAACTAGCACGAGAGAGGCATAGCCAATCCGGTTAACAATTTCATAACGTCCCTCTCGCTCAAGATCTTTTCGTAGAACCTCTTCCAATATACTTGACAGTCCGAATCTCTTGGCACGTTTTAAGATATCCGGATCAGGTTTCATTATTTCAAACCTGTGGATGGGGATTGGTTCCTTGCTTAGGTCTGGTTGGTTAGTAACCAGCATCATGCCAGGATCATATGCACCCAGTAGCCCCACTATTTTTGAACCATCCCGAATTGACTTTAAATGCACAAGTTCCTTTGGAGTTAATCTCGCACTGTATAAAGAACTTTGCAAGCATAGGCGTTTTAAACAATCTATTGACTGGTGACGTAGTCGACTAGTTTGGCAACGGTTTTTTCGGTCATTAGCTGGGCGGCGATTTGGCGTTGATTGTCCGGATTATCAAGCTCGGCCTGCATTTTCTCATCTTGATACTGACTCTTTAGCCTTTGGATCCTGAGCTGGAGCTCCTCTTGGGTAATGGCTACATCTTCCTGTTCGGCGACTTCCGACAGTATTAAGCCGCCTTTGACGCGGCGTTCGGTGTCTGGCCGCTGACGCTCACGGTGCTGTTCTTCGCTCACGCCCTCTTCAGCCAAATGCTCGCCCCATGTTTGACCGCGGGCCATAAGATTGCGTTTTTCCTGCTCCTCGGCAGCGGCAATTTGCTCATCAACCATGGCTTTGGGCACTGTCACTTCACTTTTGTCGATTAGCGAATTGACAATCTCGTTTTCGTAGTCCCGATCGGCCTGTTGCTGCTTTTCGGTGAGTAATTGCTTTTTTATATCGGCCTTAAGTTCAGCCAGAGTTTTAAACGACCCGATTTTGGCGGCAAAGGCGTCGTCGGTCGCCGGCTCATTCACCTCGTTAACTTTTTTGACTTCTACCGAGAAAGTCACTGGTTTAGACTGCATCGTTTTGACGCCATAATCTTTTGGAAAAGTGATTTCGAATTCCTTTTGGTCGCCGGCCTTCAAGCCAACCAGATTGTCTTCAAAACCGGGTACAAATTTATAGCTTCCCAAAATAACGTCAATGTCTTTGCCGGCGGTGTTCGGAATGGGCATACCGTCCTTGCCCTTGCCCTTAAAATCAATAATTAGTTCGTCGCCAACTTTGGCGGCACGGTCAACTGCTTTGCGCTCCGCCGCCCGACTCTGCAATGACTTGACTACGTCCTCGACTTCTTTAGCGGAAATATCCACTGGCTTCTTGGCAGCCTTGATTTTTTTATAGTCGCCTAGCTTGATTGGCCCAATAACTTCCAGCTCGGCTTCAAATTCCAGCTCTGTATAAGGTATAAATTTTTTAACTTTAACTTCAGGTTTGGAGGCCGGACGCAGTTTTTCCTGATCAATCGCCTTACCATAAAGCTGGTTGAGGGCGTGCTCGATAAATTCATCAGCCAGCGCATTGTGGTTAACGTATTTCTCGACCAAAGCCGCCGGTGCCGTGCCAGACCTAAAGCCGGGCACATTAACTTTGTCGGCAAAATGGGTTAATGTGTGATCTTTTATCGTCGTCAGATCGAATTGATCGGCCGAAATTACGAGTACAACCTGCGTCGGGCTTTTATCGGTCCTAGTTACCTTCATCCCGATTAGATCCCCATCCTTGGCTTATGCTTATCATACATTGTTGGAAGGGTATAACAGCTCCAACATAAAAGAAGGTTGACAGTTGCAGGCTGAGGTCTAACGGGATTCATCAGCCCGATTATACCCTAGCGACCACTAAGAGCTTGAACGATTTGGTCGGCTGACAGCTCTTTTTCTTCGCTGCTTTTCAGATTTTTAAGCTTGTATTTTTGGTTCGCCAGTTCTTGCTCGCCAATGAAAATAGCATATTTGACGCCCGATTTTGCGGCGTTTTTAATTTTGGCATCGAGTTTTCGCTCAGTTGGATCAACTGCCAAATTCAAACCATTTTGGCGCAGCTCAGACAAAATTGGTTGTACCGCGCCGTAAACATCACCGATTAAAATCACCGCCGCATTAGTTTCCGGCTCAAGCTTCGGCAAGAGACTATTCGATTCCAAAAAGTTTTGCAGTGTCACATCACCCATACCGAAGCCGACTGTCGGTACTGGCTCGACGCCAAATTCCGCCACTAGTCCGTCATAGCGGCCGCCGCCGAACATGGCTCGATTGTTTTCGGCGCTCTCATCGAAGACTTCAAAGACTATATCGGTGTAGTAATCCATGCCACGAGCAATTTCTGGATCGAATACAATGCTCGAAACGCCGGCCTTTTCCAGCAAGTTCAAAAGAGCAGCAATATTTTCCGGTGGTTGCTCTTTAGACCAGTATTCAAGCAGGTCATCAGCAGTTTTTTGACCGACCGCTTCTTTAAGTGAAGAGTTGAACTCTGTCTCACTCATTCTGACGCGTTTATCAAGCAGTTTAGCCACCGCTCGATGCTGGGCTTGATCTAGTCTCAAATCTTTGTAGACTGCCCCGGCAGCCTTTAGACTATTAACCCGAATTTTGTAACTGTCTGGTTTGGCGCCGTAAGTTTTAAGAATGGCATCGGTAATCTGGATTATTTCGACATCAGCTTCAAGGCCTTCAACGCCGAAGATATCGACATTAAGTTGCCAGTGTTCACGCAGGCGGCCGCGCTGCGGCCGCTCATAGCGCCACAAGTTGGGGATGCTGTACCAGCGCAGCGGGTAGGTTAGTTCCTGGCGGCGAGCGGCCACCATCCGGCTGACGCTTGGCGTCATTTCCGGTCTGATAGCGACCTTGCGGCCGCCGCGGTCTTCAAAGCTGTAAAGCTGTTCGCTGACAATTTCCTCGCCGGTTTTGGCGGCATAGATTTCAAACGACTCAATCAGTGGCGCGTCGTATTCTTGGTAGCCAAAACTTTCAACTACATCACGAAGCTTTGCGAACATCCACTTTTGAATGCGCTTATCCTCGGGATAAAAATCCCTCGCCCCCTTATACGGTTGAGTACTCAAGCTCATGTTTCGCCTCCATTATAGCCGAAGCAGTCCTTGAACTCATCAAAAGGCATACGCCAGGCATTCATATCTTTACATATACCGCCAAGTTCAACTCTGCCAGCTCTAGCAACAATCACCAGCTTGTTATCTTTTAGTGTTTGACCACTCTCTCTTATGTCAAACATTAGTTCGCACTCGCCCCCTATAACAGCTGCTTCAACCGATATCATCTCTTTTATGGAGATATCATACCTTCTTTCTCTAGCAAAACGTGCTGAACCGACTGGATATTTAGTTGCAACCATTGGTGAAACTAATGACTGTTTGTCATCCAATAGCCTTCTGTAACGAGCAACCCGACCACTCTTTGCAGCTAATATCATCTCGCCTATCTTGATGCCGAGTGGTTCAAAGCGTGTCTGAAGCCCTTCGGCTGTATATTCGATTTCCGTGTAGGCATCGGAGCCCATGAAACCGATGTCTGCATTCTCGTCAATCAAGAATGGCAGCATATCGCGGTCTTTTACCAGATAATAAATCCTACCGCCGGTTTTGGCGATGAACTGACCTCCCGAGGAACCGTGGGATATTAATTCCCTGGCCTAGCAGCCAGTCTTCGCAATTTTTCTGATTTTTGTTTTTGGGTAACAAAATTATTGATGAGACTTGAGCAATTTCTGCAAATTTCATTTTTAAATCCTTTCAAATTAAAAATTATTAAAAACGCCGGGCGAACCCGGCGTTAAATTTCAAGTCAAAGAAACAGCTAACCGAGTCGCTCCGGCAATATATGCAGATGATGCAGGTTAGTTATTACGCACATGGTTAATACATTACTACTTTCTATTTTTTTGTCAAATGCGGAAGTTAGCCATTGTCCATCCCGCCACCTAGGTCGCCCGAAGCGAGAGGGGGATCAAATGCCGCTTGAATTCTATCTAATGAATCTCCGTCCATGCCACTGGCAAATACTGCTGCCTGGCCGGGATTTCTTAAAACTTCTCGTGCCCTCTCAAACTGTTCTTGCTGGGCCATAACTCCTTCCAATTCAGCTGAAAATTCCACTCCTTGAACTTCAAGATACTCACGCGCCAGTCTGCCGAGCAATACACTCGACAAAACACCGTTATGTTGAGAAAAATCTGCTAGCGCTGCGTCGAGCTCTTTGGGCAAAATCACGCTTCTCAATGCATAGTCTGAAGGCTCAGATTCCACTGGTCCTATACGTACTTCTTCCATACCACTTGCCATAACAGCTCCTCAATTGTTTAGACTTGATTTTATCATAAAAAGTTGGTTTTGGTGCCGAGAAGAGGACTCGAACCTCCATGGATTTCTCCGCTAGCTCCTAAAGCTAGTGCGTCTACCAATTTCGCCATCTCGGCACAACAAAAGTATACCAACCTGTCCCGCACTAATTCCTGAATGTAGAAGAGGTTGAATAAACCTATTTCGAATTATCAAGAATTGGTGTGGGGGTTTCACCACATCCCCTGACGCGGCTTTAGAGCCAAAAGTATTATACCAAGGAGAATCAGGTAGACTGTGAAAGCGTGGCCGTTGCAATGATTTTTGCATCAGGTCTCGAAATCCTACCACTAAGAACGATACCTAGGTCGAAAAAGGGAGGCAATCCAGCTTTGAGCTCTTCCCGAGGCGGGGTAAGGGGCTCACCTATAGCCAAAGCATATTGTTCGGTATAAGGCCCAGTAACCGGCACCGCGCAGAACGAGTCTAATTTATCTAATACAACACCACCCACAACTTTGCCATGTCTCTTTTTCCCGGAGATCTTGACTTCGGCTTCAAGCCACTCGAGATTTACGAACATATCCACAACCCATAACACATGCATAGCTATTCTTTCGTATGTATCAGTTGCAACTTCTATATAGTTTCCCCTTTGATAGGCAACCCGGGGGCTAATGGGGACACCTCTCTCAAGTTCTATGGGCATGTTCATAAGTCTTGTTACGATACCTTAAATATAGAAAAAGTAAAACTAGCTCTTTTTACGGTAAAAAACCAGCTGGGCGTCACCGTAGTTTTTGGCTGTAATCAGCTCGACTCTTTCGAACTCCGGCGCCGGCACATTTCCGGGAAATGACAAAACTGCCAAGCCGCCGGCTTTAACATGACGATTAATTAATGTCTGAAGCTGTTGCATCTTTATCCGTTCATACGGCGGATCTAGGACTACCAAGTCAAACGTACGCTCCATATTATGAATGCTCCAGCCGCCTACGCTACCGTGTACTACTTCAATTTGCTTCTCAAGCTGTAGCTCCTTGACATTCTTTTCGATTATAAAGTGGGCCGAGTGCTCCTTTTCGGTAGCGACGGCCTTTTTGGCACCGCGGCTAATGGCTTCAATGGCAATCGCGCCGGTTCCGGCATAAGCGTCCAGAAACGTCAGTCCTTTGATATCGCCAAGAACATTAAAAAGCGCTCCCCTTACCTTTTCGCTCATCGGATGAGTTTTATGCCCATGCGGCTCGTGCAACAATCTTCCCTTTAGTTTGCCAGCAATAATTCTCATTACTATATTTTATCCTATGGCGAGAACTTGTTCAGCGGCAATTGCTCCACAGTGGATGCCCTTGAGGAGCGAGCGGCTAGGTTTACTACACTCGGCAATTCGGTTTCTTATGTCATCCCCAGTGACGGCTCCTGCTAGTATAAAAAATTCACCCTCATCACCAACCTCAATCCCTGAATTTAAGTGTACTTCTACTGCTTCTGATGTGATACATGCTACGAGTGTCTCCACTACACCGAATCCAGAGCTAGGATTATCCAATCCAGATTCTCTTAAGATAACCTCTTTACCGTGGCTAGTTAGGAAAAGATCCCTTTCACGTAATTTACGACGATCCATAAATTCCACGTTTTTAACTTCAGCTACGACCCCTTTTGGTGCTCTGGGACAGCCAGCACAAAACCGCACAACTTCAGTCATTGTTTTTATTATGATAGATTAACTTCATTTCTACGAATTAGTTTAAGTTGGTAATGGCTCGCAGCTGGCCGACGCGATAGTCAAGGTGTTTGTATTTTTTGATGTCTTCGCCGGCTTCGATGAATTTTTGAGCGGCGCCGCGGGCCGCAGCAATTAGTTTGGTGTCAGAAAGGTTGGCTACCCTTAAATCAAGTGCCCCATGCTGCAATGTCCCATAAATAGCACCCGGGCCACGTTGCTGGAGGTCTATCTCCGCCAACCTAAAACCATCGGTGATTGTTTCCAAGGCCCGCAGCCGCTGGCTCGGTGCCTTGGCGTCACTTAGCATCAAGAAGCAGTAGCTCTGATGTCCAGCTCGACCAACCCGGCCGCGCAACTGATGAAGCTGGGCTAGGCCGTAACGCTCGGCGCCTTCAATTAGCATAACTGTGGCGTTCGGCACATCAACCCCAACTTCGATAACAGTGGTGCTGACTAAAATATCGTACTTCTTCTCCAAAAAATCCTGCATCATTTTTTCTTTATCGGTGGCCTTCATTTTGCCATGAAGCAAGCCGACTTGGCGGTGCTTAAAGTCGTGCTTGCTCAAGCGTTCATAGACTTCCTCAACTGACAGCCCGCGGCTGCGCTCCGTATCAGTAATTAGTGGGCAAACTACAAACATCTGATGCCCGGCGGCTAGTTCCTTATCGATTTCTCTATATAGTTGAGCTCTGGAATTAGGTGAGCAGATTTTGGTCTTAACGAGCTTCCGGCCGGGCGGCATTTCGTCAAGAATCGAAATATCAAGTTCACCGTAAAGCGTTAAGGCCAAGCTGCGCGGAATTGGCGTGGCACTGATATGCAAAACGTGCGGCATATGCCCCGCTTTAGCCTGCAGTTTTTTGCGCTGCTCAACGCCAAAACGATGTTGTTCATCAATAACCACCAGACCCAGTTTGTGCATATCCAGCTTCTCGGCTATAAGAGCGTGAGTACCGACCATGAATTTGACCTCGCCGGCAGCGATTTTAGCGTGAACTTGGGATTTAGCTTTCGGTTTTAGTGAACCAATCAGTAAGGCCACATGGTGGCCATAGCCAACGCTGGCTAGCAGATTATATAAGGTTTCGGCGTGCTGGCGGGCAAGAATTTCGGTCGGCGCCATCAGCGCCACCTGGAATTGCTCTTCCATGGCCATCAGTGCCGCCATAGCGGCCACCACAGTCTTGCCGGAACCAACATCCCCCTCTAGCAAACGGTTCATCGGCTGGGTTTTAGCCATGTCTTGGTAAATCCGCCAGATCGCCCGGCGCTGAGCATCTGTCAGTTTGAAAGGTAGCTTTTCGACAAAGTTTTTAGCTAAACTTTCCTTAAATGGTATGGCCAAAGACTTTTCTTTATAAAGTTCATATTTGTTAAGTAGCGCCGCTAGTGTCAGCTCAAAGATTTCTTCAAAAGCCAAGCGGCGCCGGGCTTTTTCTAGTAGTGCTGATGAGCTGGGAAAATGGACTTCCCTAACCGCGCCGTGAAACGGCATAAGTTTGTGTTCGGCCAGTAACCAGTCCGGCAGATGTTCGGGCAACTGCCTAGTTTGATTTAAAACTTCGCGGATTAGTTTGCGGATGGTGAACGATTTTAAGCCTTTGGTCTCGCGATAAATTGGAATAATTCGAGCAGTATTGATTGGAAAATTACTAACCTGCTCTACCGACGGATTGTTAATGGTAAAACGGCCGCGGTGCAGCCCGTAGTCGCCAGCAATAAAGTAGGTTTGATCCGCTTTTATAGCGCCAGCTCGGTATGGTTGATTGAACCAAACTAACCGAACACTGGCTGAATCATCAGTGGCGATGGCTTCGGTAATATGTAAACCCCGCCGGACATAGCGGCCCTTAACTTGACCGATCTTGGCTTCGATAGTAACTTGGCCGGGCCTGAGCTTGGCAATCGGCACGACTTGCGAGTAATCATCATAGCGCCGCGGAAAATTATTTATTAAATCAATAGCCGTTCGAATGCCCAAGCTTTCCAGTAGCTTGGCTGTTTCGGAGCCTACCCCTTTTAGTTCGCTAACTGGTGCGTCTAAGTTCACCTCTCACTCGTGTTCGATCAACGCCGAATCTTTGTAGGCTTTACCGCGTCGCAAGAGTGCTCGTCCATTCACAAAATCAGCCGCCGCCAGCAATTCCCGCTCGACGGTTTGACCGTTAAGGTAAATAGCGCCACTGGACAGTAGACGGCGGGCTTCGGTTTTGGAACTCGCTAATCCGGTTTTGACGAGAATATCAATTAATGATGTACCAGACTTGACCTTGAGATTGGGTATTTCTCGTTTGAGTTGGGTAATTTCGGCTGGACTAGCTTTATGGAGAGATACTTGACTTGTTAAGTATTTTGTAGTCCGTTCGGATAAGTCTCCCCCACCGCCGCCATGCACCAGTTCAGTAACTGCCTTGGCTAAAGTAGTTTGGGCCAAGCGTTTGGCCGGATCTCGGCTGTGATCAGCCATCACCTGCTCTATCTGGCCCTTAGTCAAGAAGGAGAAGATTTTTAAATAATCCTCAACATCCCCGTCATCAGTATTTATCCAAAATTGATAAAACTGAGTCGGCGAGGTTTTGGCCGGATCAAGCCAGATAGCTCCAGCCTCGCTTTTACCGAATTTGACTCCAGTTTGCTTACTGATGACCAGCGGCATTGACAGGGCGTGAACTTCTTTGGCTTCTTTTTTGCGCACCATGCTAACGCCGGATAGCATATTACCCCACTGATCCGATCCACCAATTTGTAAGACTACCTCGTAGTTTTTAAACAGATGCCAAAAGTCATAAGCCTGAACCAACGAATAGCTGAATTCGGTGTAACTAATGCCGGAGCCATGCTCGCCCATACGCTCGGTCACGAATTCCCGCTGCATTAGTTCGGTCATCGAAAAATGCTTGCCAACGTCACGTAGAAAGTCAAGGTATTTCAGGCTAGCTAACCAATCATGGTTGTCAACCATGGTGTAATTTTCGCCCGCAAATAGCTGCGTCACCTGCTCTCGCACAGCTTCGATGTTTTGCTTGATCTCTTCCCGACTTTTGAGCTGACGCTCCTTGACTTTGCCGCCGGGATCACCGACCAGCGATGTACCGCCGCCCATAACTATGACAGCCTTCCAGCCAGCATCTATCAAACGTCTATCCATTACTAGAGCGGCTAGGTTGCCAATGGTTAAGCTATCACTGGAGGCGTCATAGCCGTGGTAAAAGGTTTGAGGTTTATCCAGCCATTCGGTTTTACCGAAAGTTGTATCCTTAATTAGACCCCGCCACGCCAAATCATCGCTTAGTTTCATCGTATTAGCCTTCTCCTTAACTGTAGTAAGTATAGTATATCCACTTAGCGCTTTTGTTATAATTATTGTAACTATATGAGAAATCCTTTTAGGAGAGTTAAACTTAAGCGAGCGAGACGCAGAAGCAGAAACTTAATCAAAACCCGCAGCGGCAAAGTTCTTAAGGTTCACCGTACCGTTGGCCAGCGTTGGCAAAACGTACGAAATTCAAAATCGCGGCGCAAGGTCGATCGGATGCGAGGTTTGCCAAAATCACGCTTTAAGCGTTTTATCTGGCGGCTTCATCCTAAACGGCTAGCGGCTTACTGGTTTAGCCGAGATGGTGCCATCATGGCGCTGAAAATTGTCGGTATTTCGATTGTTGTCTTCTTCGTTTTAACGATGGCGATTTTCGCCTATTTTAGAAAAGATTTACCCAACATCAAAGATATATCGGGCAGCGCACTGGGAGGCAGCATTAGTTATTATGATCGAACCGGAAAAACCCTGCTCTGGGAAGATTATGACGCAATTAAACGCGTTCCGGTTGAGGGCAGTGAAATCTCTCAATATATTAAGGACGCCACGGTTGCCATCGAGGACCGCGATTTTTATAAACATCGCGGCTTTGACTTAAAGGGTATTATCCGGGCGGCTTTTAACGATATCTTTAAGCGTGGCGCTAAACAAGGCGGCTCAACTATTACCCAACAGCTAGTTAAGATAGACCGCGGTTGGAGCGAGCAACGGACTGTCACCAATAAGATTAAAGAGATAATCCTGGCGGTTGAACTGGAACGAACCTATACCAAAGATGAGATTTTAACTGGTTATTTGAACGCCGCCCCCTACGGCGGTGTCGATTATGGCGCCCAGGCTGCCGCCGGCGATTATTTCCATAAATCAGCCAAAGATTTGACCTTGCCCGAGTCGGCCATGCTAGCAGCTATCCCTAAGTCGCCGTCAATTTATTCGCCCTATAATAAGGAGTTTTTTGATCGCGAGGCGTTCATTAGCCGCTACAATTATGTGCTTGATTCGATGGTCCAAATCGGCAAGCTCAAAAAGGAACAAGCCGAAGAAGCCAAGAAAGTAGACGTTTTGGCAACCGTTCTACCTCAGCAAACTAAGTACGCCGGTATCAAGGACCCTTATTTTGTCCTGGCTGCCAAAAACGAGTTAACTGCCCGTTTCGCGCCCAGCGGTTCGTCCACCAAGGCTAAAATTGGTGGCTGGAAGGTGATAACTACACTGGACCTTGGCTTGCAAGCCGAGGCCGAAAATCAAGTTAATAAGGGTCTGGCGCAGGTTAGGCGCCAAGGCGGGGATGTGGCCGCTTTTGTCGCCGAGGACGTCCAGACTGGCCAAATGGTGGCGCTGGTTGGTGGGGTTGATTTTACTAACCCCGAATACGGCCAGATTAACTACGCTCAGACAGCGCTGCCACCGGGATCCAGCTTCAAGCCCTATGATTATACGGCTTTGATAGAACATGGTAACGCCGGCGCTGGCTCAGTTTTATATGATATTGTCGGCCCTCTACCTGGTTACCCGTGTACCAACAAGGCCCATCCCAGGTCCGGTGGTAACTGTCTGCAAAATTACGATTTTCGTTCGCCCGGCCCAGAAAGCTTGCGCTACGCGCTGGCTGGTTCCCGCAATATCCCAGCTGTTAAAGCCATGTTAATAACCGGCGTTGACAAAACCATTCAGACCGCCGAAGCTATGGGACTTCGCTCCGGTTACAAATGTTATGCCGATACCGCCCTGACCAAAACCACTCAATGTTACGGTGCCTCGGCCATTGGTGATGGTGCTTTTTTGCACTTAGATGAGCATGTCCATGGTTTTGCAACGCTGTCGCGAATGGGTGTTTATCTCAAGCAAACTTACATACTGGAAGTCAAAGATTCGGCCGACAAAACTCTTTACAAATGGCAGCAACCAACTAAAGAACCAGACCGCAAACAAGTTATTCGCCCCGAAACAGCCTATATTGTTACTGATATGATATCAGATCCCAAGGCCAGTTACTTGTCTGGTGGGCGGCCCAAGCCACAGCGTTACAACGGTTGGAATTTTGGTATTAAGACTGGCACCACTAACGACGCCAAAGACGGCTTGATGATGGGCATGTCAACCAAATACGCCGCCGGAGTTTGGGTCGGTTATCATACCAGGCAAAAAGCCATGAGCGGCTTTATGGAAAATATGACCCAACCAATTCTGACCGGCTGGATGAACAGCGTTCACAAAGACATCAAGCCGGTTAACTGGAGCCAGCCGCCGGGCATCCAGAGGCTGCCGGCCTTTGTAGTAACCGCCCACGTTGGTGTTGGTTCAGTTGAGCCGAGTCCCAGTACTGATCTGTTTCCGTCCTGGTATAAACCGCGTGACGGCGTCTCTGCCGGTTCGTCCACCATTGATAAGGTTTCTAACAAAAAGGCCACTTCCTGCACACCGGCACTGGCTAAACAGACCATTTCTGGCAGCACCAGTGCCGAGAAATTCTCGGTTGATACATTTTATGGTTCATTGGCGGTCGCCTCTGGCAATGCTAGTCAACAAGATGATGTTCATTCCTGCTCCGACAGCTTACCGGCAATTACTTTAACAATTAGTGGTAATACACTGACCGCCACGGCCACGGCTGGTACTCATCCTTTCAGTGACGGGAAGTACCCACAATTTCCTGGCACCATTAATTTCATTGTTGACGGTGTGGTAGTTAAGACCTACAGCGATTTAACAGATTCACCGGTCACCAGGTCCCATGAATGGACTGGCGCCGCCGGCGCGCACAGTGTAACTGTACAGGTTATCGACAGCGTGCTTTATGAAGCTTTAGATAGCGGTACGCTCAACGCCAGCCAAGGCCTGACTTTTGATTCGGCTAAGGCCGACGGTGGTCAAACCAAATTCAAATGGTCTGGCGGCACAGCACCTTACACAGTTACCAGAACGGACACCAGTACAGAGTTATGTTCAACCAATGGCAACGATTGTGAAGTTTTGGTTGCTGCAGCGCCAGCCGGCACACCGGTTAGAGTGACAGACGCCAACGGTAGCTCAACCGATACTACTGTCAGCTAATCTTTTTCCAAAAAAGTATTTAGGGCCGAACGCACATCTGTGACTGACAGCAGCAGTGGCGGTTTTTTGCCAGACAGAACTTGTGGACCAATAGCCGCTTTAAAACCCAACTTTTTGGCCTCAGCCAGCCTTTTTTCCAAGTAGCTGACGTGGCGGATTTCGCCGGATAGTCCCACTTCGCCAAAAACGACCGCATTTTTCTTAAGCTGCAAACCCTTAGCGGCACTGCCGATGGCCATACAAATGGCCAGATCAGCCGCCGGCTCATTCAATCTAATACCACCAACCACATTAATATAAACATCTTTGTCAGCCAGTTTGAGCTTGGTACGTCGTTCCAACATAGCAATCAGTAGATTAACGCGATTAAGATCTATGCCGCTGGCTGTGCGTTTAGGGTAGCCGTAGCTAGTGGGGTTAACCAAAGCTTGGATTTCAACTAGCAGTGGGCGGCTACCTTCCATAGCAGCGTGGACTACCGAACCGTCAGTCACCTGCCTTTCGGCTAATAGGGCGGCCGATGGATTAGCTACCGGCATCAGGCCTTTTTCGGCCATCTCCAAAATGGCCGTCTCGGTGGTTGCCCCGTAACGATTTTTGGTCGCTCGTAGCAACTTAAAACCACCGTAAGTCTCGCCTTCCAGCTGTAGGACGGTGTCAACCATGTGTTCAAGCACCTTTGGGCCGGCGATCGAACCTTCTTTGGTAACGTGTCCTACTAAAATCAAGGCCGTGTTGGCGGTTTTGGCGGCCGCCCCGATCAGCCGCGTAGCATTGGTTATCTGGCTGACCGTACCGGCCGAGCTGCTAATTTCGTTAACTGCCATGGTCTGAATCGAATCAATAACGACTACGTTAAAGCTGCCCTGACTGATGGTAGCGGCGACGTCGTTGGCGACCGTCGAGATAGCCAGCTGCAAATTTTTGGCAGCTGCTCCCAAGCGTTCGGCCCGCATGGCGACTTGGCGGGCCGATTCTTCGCCGCTAACATATAAGACTTTGCTCCTGGCGGCCACCTGATGAGCGACTTGCAAAAGCAGCGTGCTCTTGCCGACTCCCGGCGGACCGGCTAATAACACGACGCTGCCGGCTACCAAGCCGCCACCCAAGACTCCGTCAATATCAGCTATACCGCTGCTCAGCCTTGGCAACTTGGTGGCTGAGGCTTCGGCCACGGATACGGCTTTGAGTATATCGCCACCGGCTTTAGCTTCGCTCCCGCCAACGGCCACTTGTTCTTCCAGACTATTCCACTCGCCACAATTAGAGCAGCGACCGGTCCACGATGAGGTAACATTGCCGCAGACACTGCAAACGTATCTAACCCCCAATTTTTTAGCCATACAAAATAGCGTACTCCGTTGATAAAACGTCGTAAAGCGCTATTAAATTTCTAATTCCTAATTGCTCTAATTATTCTAAACAAATCCTAAATTCTAAATCCCAAAGTTTGGATATTAAGTTATTTGGTCATTATTTAGGTCAATTAGAAATTAGGTCAATTAGGTCAATTTAAATACTTGACTAGTCAAGTATTCTTACTGCGTTGTGGTGGCTTCGACTCTGGTGTCAATCGCGCCGTACAAACTACGCAACTCGCCGGCAATCGAGTTATATTGTTCCAAAATGGCGTTATAGCTGTTAACATCGCGCCTGTAAGCCGCGACTTGTTGGTTAAAGGCTTCAACCTTGGCGTTGAAACTATCAACCGCGGCGTTATACTCCTGCGTCCGGCCGGAACTACGCAGGTTGTCCAGTTTGGCACGTTCAGCGTTAATGGCCGAAATCTCGGCCTTAAGGGCTTGCTCCTGGCTATTGATCTTATCTCTTAAGGCATTCAGTTGAGCCTCCAAGGCTTTGGCGCTAGTGGTGCGGCTGGTGAATTCGGCTTCGTAGCGGGATGAGAACTCAACAACCGCTTGGCGGGATTTAAAGTAGCGCTGATAATAAGTCTCCATCGCCGGCGGTAAGCTGGCAATTTCAGTTGCAAAAATGGAGTGCATTTCGTTAATCAGATCATCCGGTTCGGTCTTTTTATACGACTTAATTGTTTCTTTGATCCGCTCATCGCCAAGTTGATTTTTGTAATAATCTTCCAGCTGCTGGTTGATATATTCTTTGTCTTTACTACTTAGTCTGTCGTAGGCAGCATGCAACATCTCGTGGGCAGCGGTAACTTGAGCAATGCCGGACAAGCGCTGATCTTTAACAACGTAAACGTATATGCCTTGCTGGTTGGGCTGATAACAGCCCAGAACGATCGTCTGTTCGCTGATGGTGCAGCTACTTCGGAAAGTCTCTACCTGATCTAATAGTTGCGGATGATTAACATAAAACATGTGCCTGGCCTGGTCCGTCATCTGGGTATCGGTCGCCAAAGCCGCGATAGCCGGCGTCGGCTGATAGCTCCGTAGGCGCCACCAATCAAAAATCGCCTGGCGTTGCCAAAACCCAACTAGCGGTAGGGCGAGAATCGCCAGCACCACCAGATTCTTGGCTAATTTTCTAAAAATCCTCACGACTTTATTAAGTATAACAAGCGCCGGGCTCCCCGCCAGCTGACCGCTAAACGCATAGGGTGTAACCCTATGCGCCCTGGCCGACGGGCTCTATCCACGTTTTCATAGACAAAAATTAGGAGTTATGTTATAGTATCCTAATGTCTCAGATAAAAACATTTGGTGTGATAGGCTCCGGGGAGTTCGGTCCAGTAGTCGCTCAACATCTAGCACCTACAGGCGCTGAGGTATTTGTATTTGATAAGAATCCCGATGCGCCTACGCCACCGGGCGCCAAAAAAGCCGGTTTTACAGCTGTTACTGGTGCGAATGTTATTGTTTTAGCCGTCCCTTACGATTCTTACGAATCGCTTCTACCCCAACTAGCTGCTCAATCTCACCCTGACTCATTAATCGTAGATGTTTGCTCAGTAAAGATGAAACCAACGGCTTCCTTTAATGCACATGGCTTAATAACACGAGGCAATTTTCTGATGACTCATCCGTTATTCGGACCTCAGACAGCTGGTAGCGGCATAGAGGGCAAAAATCTCGCAGTTACTTACCAAGCCGGGAGATTAGCAGAACAGTTACTTGAGGTCTGGCAACAAAAAGGTGTCAATATCGTTGAAATGTGTGCGACTAAGCACGATCTTGAAATGGCTAAAGTGCATGTACTTACCTTCTTTGTCGGGCGGACCTTACTTGAAATGGGTATTGAGCCATCGCCATTAAACACCCCCTACTACAGCGAGTTGTTGGATTTAGTGGAGGTTGAACGGCATCATAGTCTGGAGCTGTTTTATACGATACAGCGGCATAATCCGTTTGCGGCTGGAATGCGCCGAAAGTTTATAGCTAAGCTTCAAGAACTTGATGACCGGATATTAGCCCAATTAGCTTAAAGAGCTATATGGCGGCCTTTTTATTGTTTTCAGAAGAGAAAGGCCGGCGGGCTCTGTTCGCTTACCCCTATTTAGCCTTGAATAGCAAATCTTCCGAGATGACTTTGTGCACATTCGCCTGACTCTCGTCCCTTAACAGCGTACAAGACGTTCATTTGAGTATAGACAATCGTTTCCTCTGTACAGCCTGGAACTTGGCAGCTCACTATGTCACCCTCTTCAGTAGCTCCCACTGTGGCTCCCTCGATTGTTATTAGGTCATCTCGTGGAATTTCGTGATGCTTTAAACCTGTAGCAGAACTTAAAGCTTCAGCAAGGCATCTTCCGCCTGCCATTTTTAACTCCTTATTTACGCTACTAGAGTAGTCTTTGCGTAAGAAAATGCAAGCACGAGCGGCTTGAAGCCGGCGGGCTCCCGCAGTTTACTGTTCGACGTCTAAAAGGTAGCTAGCTTCATCAACTATCTTCTCTACTCCGCCTGGATAGCCACAGAACATATAGGTCGGCGGGTTAGGAAGATGAGCAGAACGACTGAGATCTGGAGTTTCTCGGCCGTGACAATTATCGCGCAGCGCAGAACCGAATTTTTCAGCTGCGGTATCAACCGGGATAGCTTGCCGGAGCGCCATATAGGCAAGCTTATTTGCAGCCAGCAACATTAAATCACAGGTACGGCAATTGTCAGGTGCCGCATCAATAATGACACCGGTTGCTACGATCAGTTCAGCCGTATCCACCTCTATCTCAGTCATAGCCAGAACTATGCGAGAAATACCTTAAAAAGTCAAACCCCGGCGGGCTCCGCCAATTGGGCGGACAAAGTCTATTCCCTTTCACCACGCTTATGCTTGCACTTGATCCGATATAGCAATAAAGTATCATCAAATAAGGACTTAAATGAGACCGGCTTTTTTGCGCGAAATAAGATATCAAGAAGAAGATGCGGCTTCTCATATGCCCATTGAGGGAGCTTTTCCGACCATTCTAGCGGGAGTAGCATCAATAGTATTGGGCCGACATGAGCTTGAGATAGTACAAACTGCCGAACGGGTTGCGGTCGAGGGCGCAGTGGGAGAAGTTGTAGTGGTTGGCCTGGAGCACTGGAACCCCGGATCCCAAGGTGAATTTACCGACGATGAATTAGCCAGAGAACTAGGTGGAAAGATTATACAAGACTGGGAAGAAACAATAGCTAGACTTGAAGTTGAAGGACTAGCGCATATTGACAGGCTCCATAGTCTTCCCGAAGAGCAGCCACAAGCTACCTAATCCGGCGGGCTCCCGCCTTCGCCAAGGCTTTGCGGACAAAGTCTGTTCCCTTTCCCCTATTTGTTTAGCGATTTTTTTAGCGTTCGCTTATAGAAATGTACCCAGCAAAGAACTAATAAGGCGAGACAAGCCGTAGCACCTAGAATCATAGTTATTGTGCCTCGGGTCGTGGGCTGCAAATCCGACGACGCTGAGGCGCCGTAGCCGCCAAGGGTACCACCTTCTGAAAATCCTACCCCAATTCCAAGGATAAAATAAAACAAGCCGACAAACGGAAGAAGTATTAAGGTCGCAATAGATGCGATTGCAATAGCGCGCTTGCGGATCTGAGATGAATACACGTGCATATCATATCAAACCCGGCGGGCTCTATTCGCTCCGCCCCCCACGTAAATTTTTACAATAGAATTTGCTCAGTCAGAGGTTTACAATTGAATCATGACCAACAAAAAGGACTACTCGGAAGTTTTGCTTGAGGATATGAACAGTAAGTTCAAACTAATTCTCGAAGCCGTCGGCGGCATGCAAGACCAAGTTAAGAAGATCCCGAAGATGGCCGAGCAAATTGAAAAAATTGAATACGAAATCAATGCTATACGATTAGATACTTCATTTACCCGCGATGGTGTAAGCCTTGTAAAAATCAGGACCGAGAAGCTTGAGGCCCTTCAGGAAGATGTGACTGACCTCCAGAAAAGAGTCAAAGCCCTAGAGTCAGCTTAAACACCTGGGCTCTATCCACCAGCACTAAAGTGATGGTGCTGTGGCCTTTTAACCCGCCTGCCCTGTGGAATTAATAAATATTCCTATAGGGTGGAATTCGCTAGAACATTCCACTGGGCCCTCCCCACCCGTTTTTTATCTTCCCACGATGAATGCGGTTATGGGCTCGTACTTACGGTCGACATATCTACCATTTAAGCCCCAAGCTACGAGTCTATGCAGTCCATCTAAATGGTAAAGGCGGTGACCAGTAAAATTGGCGAGTTTGCTGTGGTCCCTGTTCCGTTCTAACGGTTGAGTTATGAGGAAAACTGGAGATTTAGAGGTTCTTGACCGCTGGATAATGTTCCAGCAACAAGGATTCTTGGTCGCATAATCAGCTAATAAATTCAGTCTTTTTAGTGTATCCTCTACAGTCAAGCCTGTTTCTGGAACAAGTGGAAGGTTGCTAATTTTTCGATTATGGCTGCGGTGATTGGGAAGAACAATCCTTTGAACTTCGATTGAGTTTAATTCTCGACGAATCCACCTTCCATTACACTGTTCGTTCGCATCAATGAGACATTTCATGGCATATTTGTTACTGCCATGATTAATGTCGTGATCAGTGAGAAATACCTTTTTGACTTCGCTAAAATCCACTTTCATATCTTAATATTACCGCAGAACTGTCCACTCGTTGTTGACTGCCTATGTTATAATAGTAATCACAATTAACCTAGTTCTCGCGTATAGCACGTTGGGACGAAAGGAGAGCAAAATGGTTTTATTTGATTCTACATAACCGCATATCTGTGCGGTTTTTTCATTAATTTAACAAGGATATTTAAAAATGCAAGATAATAAACCAAACGCTTCAAAACTAATAGATGCTTTGCGGCAGGTCGGATATGACAACTACACTGCCGTGGCCGATTTAGTCGACAACTCGCTAGATGCATATGCTAATTTGGTTAAAGTCGATATCGGGAAGCAGCGCGACGATGATCACCTCCTAACAGTGTCTGATAACGGCCAAGGGATGGATCGAGAAACTTTAACTGAAGCTATTCGACTGGGTTCAAACATCGAGAAAAACGAAAAATCCGATTTGGGTAAATATGGCATGGGGCTAGTCACCGCCAGTATATCTATCGGTAAAAGACTGTTAGTTGTCACAAAGCAGTCTAACCAATATATGACGGCGGTTCATGACATTGAGCAAATTAAAAGTAATGGTGATTTTGTTGCTTCGATCCGTCCATCGAATGAGTTAGAAAAAAATATGTTTGTTCAGCGAGTTGGCGGCGGTCGTTCCGGCACGGTTGTTGCGATAAGCAATATTGATCTGTTACAAAATAAAAACCTTACTGTTTTCAAAAGGGTGTTAATCAGAAACCTTGGTGAAATATACCGAGAGTTCATTAATGCCGGGAAAAAAATCTACGTGGGGAGTACTGAGGTGCAGGCATCAGATCCGTTGATGCTAAATGTAGATGGCACAACTCCTCTGATCGACGAAGAAAAGGAGTTTGGTAACGACATCGTCCGTCTAAAAATAGTTGCTTTGCCCAGAATGTCCCGAGCCGAGTCAGTAGCCGTAGGGATAAATATTCCCAACCAAGGTTTTTACTTGATGCGAAACAATCGGCAGATATCTCGAGCTGAATCGCTTGGAGTAAGCCCTTTGAAACACAACGACTATAACCGCTTTAGGGCAGAAATATACTTCCCCGCTAGTTTAGACAAGTTAATGGGCGTGACTTTTACTAAAAACGGTGTCTCTATTAAAACATTGGACGACACGCTGAAGAATTGGATCGACCATCTGGTACAACCGCAGCTGCTAGCTATAAAGCACCAAAGTGCCAGAGATATTACCAAGGAGACAGAAAATACTGTTGACCATGAAAGCTCTGAAAGAGCTTTCAGGCTTAAATCAAAATTGCTACCAGACACGATTCCCGAAGGAGTGCAACCAGATAAGGCCTGGAGGCAGGAACGTGAAGCCGAAGGCACATGGAAGAAAAAAAGTATGGGTAGGCTGGGTGCGATGTTCGAGTTTGAGAATGTAGGTAGAAAGATTACTGTGACCTATAACACTGATCATCCTTTCTACCAAGTAGTTTTTTCAGAAGTATCTGAGAACAAAGAGCTGACAAATGCAATTGATTTCTTAAGTTACTCGATCGCGGCGGGTCTCTCTCGTATTGCTTCGCCAAAAAATGAGAAATTAGTGGATACATTCCTAGACACATTTTCCGATAGTCTACGAACGCTATTGAGTTAGACAGTGGGTCCGGGCATCGGCTGAGGCCTGATTTGATGTTGCCAAAACTGAGCGGTCTAGAACTGATGCGGAGCAATTAGTGGTTCTAGCGGAGTAGTTGGAGGTTTACGATAAAGCTCAACGTATATCCGGTGGTGAAGCTGCATTTTTATTAGCTCGTCATCCATTTCCATTGCATACATACCGTAATGTATGCCGTCGGAGGCCGGATAGTAACCAATTTCGCTTACTTCTCCCCGCTGGGGGACTAACCTGAGCGACATTGTGATGGAGAAATCAGCAGGTTGAGTCGATGGTCTAGTTTCTTCGTCAGTTTCATCAACGTCTTCATCAACTTCTATACCGAACAGTTCGGCAAAGCTTTTTAATCCTTTTCCACTCGCATCGTCTACGACCGTAGGGCTTCGGGCTAAATCCTTAGGCGTTTTAAATATCCTAAACTCAGCGTCGAATAAAACTGGGGGCAGCTCGGGATTACCGGCTATTCTCAGCGGCAATATGTGTAAGGCTATAGATCTAAGCCAATCTTTTTTATCTGTAATGCTAAGCTCCTCTACCAGTGAACGTTGTAACATTCTTAAACGGTTGGGTCTAGGGTGTGCAGTTTGATCGGCAGCAAGGTCCTCCGACTTTATTAATATTTCAGTACCATCATTGTCTCTATAACGAATACCTTCAACGTGCTCCAGCCATAAAGTTGAGCCCACGGCTTCAAAGCCACCATATCTCTCTATAGCCCTTATAGATGGAGTTAAATCTTCACCAGAGGTCATGAGGATATTGTACAATATATTAAGCTAAATGGCAATAAGGATCCCCAGTTGGGCTTCTGACGAACCCCGAGGAGACGCGTCAAAAGTAAACAATCTACTCGTTTGTGGATGCGTAAGTTAGTTCTTTTTCTTTAGCAGTTTGTTTGGCATTAACGGTGACAATATCACCCTTTTGGTAGCTTTCGTCCAACATGCCGGCGGCAATCGAATCTTCCAGTGTCTCCTGCAACAGCCGGCGCATTGGCCGGGCGCCATTTTTAGCATCATAACCATTCTCTAGCAGGTATTCCTTAGCCGTTTTGCTGACCTGCAGGCCAAGGCCTTTTTTAACCAGACGGGCCCGTAGATCATCAAGCTGGAGATCCAAAATTTGGAGGGCATCTTTTTTGGTCAGAGCCCGGAAGACCACAATTTTATCAATCCGGTTAAGCAGCTCCGGTCGCATAATTTTTTTAAGTTCATCGAGCACTTTGTTCTTATTAGATTTGTGCAGTTCATCCAAGTCATTAGGGTCAAACACATGGCTAGAACTAAAGCCAAAGCTGCCTTCTTTTTGCAGTTTCTCGGCACCGATGTTGGAAGTCATAATCACAATGGAGTTGGTAAAATCAATCTTTCGGCCTTTGGCATCGGATAAAACGCCGTCTTCCAAGATTTGCAGCAGCATGTTAAAGACATCGGGGTGGGCCTTCTCGATTTCGTCGAATAAAACTACCGAGTATGGCTGGCGGCGAATCTTATCGGTTAGTTGTCCGCCATCATCATAGCCAACATAACCGGCCGGGGCGCCAACTAAGCGAGCGGTGGTGTGGTGTTCGCCAAACTCGGACATGTCGATTTTAACCAATGCTTCATTGGAGCCGAAAAATTCGCGGGCTAAAACTCGAGCTAGTTCAGTTTTGCCAACACCGGTAGGGCCTAGGAAGACAAATGATCCGATGGGCCGTCTCTCACTGGAAATGCCGGAGCGGCTGCGCCGTACTGCACTGGCGACTGTTTTGACGGCTTCAGTTTGGCCAATAATATAGCGCCCCAGATTTTTTTCAAGATTAACTAAATATTTGGCCTCGGAGCGAATAACCTTGGCGACCGGTATGCCGGTAATCCTAGCCACGGTTTGGGCGACGTCATCGCTGGTGATGGGAATCGGCTTGCCGGTTTTGTGGGTCGCTTCTAACTGTTTCATCTGTTCATTAATCTGGCTGGCCAGTTGCTTCTCGCGCGCGGCCTTTTCGTAATCTTCGGCATCGACAGCATCATCAATCCGGCCGTTAACCAGTTTCAGCTCTTTTTGGAGCGAGCGCATCTCCGGCGGGGTTTTACCCTTATTGACCCGTAGGTAGGCGGCTGTTTCGTCTAAAAGATCGATGGCTTTGTCGGGCATAAACCGCTCAGTCATATAACGACGGGCAAACCCAACTGTGTCAGATAGAACCTCATCATTGAATTTAACGCCATGGAATTCTTCATAGTACGAGCTTAAACCTTTCAAAATTGCCAGTGTCTCGGCTGGGGTAGCTTCTGGAACCTGGATTGGTTGGAAGCGGCGCTCTAAAGCGGCATCCTTTTCGACATAACGGGTATAGTCATCGGTGGTGGTAGCACCAATCATATGGATTTTACCGCGGGCCAGTGATGGTTTAAGAATGTTGCCGGCGTCCATCGAACCTTCGGCCGCGCCGGCACCAACAATTAAATGCAGCTCGTCAATAAAGATAATGATGTTCTTGTCATTCTCCAGCTCGATAATGACCTTCTTTAGGCGGTCTTCAAACTCACCACGGTATTTGGTACCAGCAATCATGCCAGCCAGATCCAGCATAATAATCCGTTTATCAAGCAGACTATCGGGTACCTCTTCTTTGACAATTCGCTGAGCAATGCCCTCAACTATGGCGGTTTTGCCAACCCCCGGCTCACCGATTAGAACTGGGTTGTTTTTAGTCCGGCGGTTCAGGATAGTAATGACCCGTTTAATCTGGGCTTCACGGCCAACCACCGGATCCAATTTATCGTCGCGGGCTAGTTGCGTCATATCGGTGCCAAAAAATTCTAAAGCTGTCTTTTTGCCACGCTTACCGCGCCGGCCATTAGTTGTGCTGCCGCGGCCTTCTTCGTATTGTTGACGGTTAAGAAATTGTTCGACTTCACCGCTGAGACGGTCAAGATCAACACCCATGTCGCGTAGCAATGTGGTGGCCCGGGCATTTTTTTGGCTTAAGATGCTATATAAAATGTGCTCCGTGCCGCAAAAATCCTGATTAAACTCCTGGGCAATCTCCCAGGCCATTTTGAGTGTCAATTTGGCGGTTTCAGAAAGACCCTTGCCGCCCATGCTAATAACTAAAGTCTTGGGCGTCAGATTAAGCGCTAGCCGGGCCCGATCAAGCGTAATGCCTGATTCTTCCAAAATTTTGGAAGCCATGGAGCCATTTTGGGCCAGCAGCCCTAGCAGCAAGTGTTCGGTGCCAATGTAGGCACTGCCGGATGCTCTGGCAATGGCGTCAGCGTGCCGCAGGCTCTGCAGTGAGTTGTTGGTTAAATGACTTAAAAATTCTTGGAAATCTGGTGAGTTTGGAATCATAAATTAGCTTAAAGTCCCTAGCTTAAAGCTCAAAGCTTTAAATATCTTTAGTTTACTTTACTTCCAGCTTTCGGCTTTTAGCCTTCAGCTTGTTTTCATTATATCACAAACTGGCACTCGTCAACCCAGAGTGCCAATTTAGCTTTGATTGGTAGTCTCCCATAAAAGAATTTGTTCTGAGGCCCGGCGAGCAGTATCATAATAGGTATTAACTAGAGGAGGTTGAACTAAAATGTTAAATCAGCTGGAGGCCAGCCTTGAAGGATTATTCAAAGGCGCGCCCAAACTACCCGAGAAAGCCAAAGACGCTATTGTTCAGTGGCTACCATGGATAAATCTGATACTGGGTGTGCTTAGCCTATGGGCGGCTTACTCACTTTGGCGCTGGGCGGATGTCGCCAACAATTTGGTAAATTACGCTAATGAGCTGTCTCGAGCTTTGGGCGGCACCGGAGTATCTGTAGATCGTTTTACGGTTGGCGTCTGGATAGCCATTGCCGTATTGGTAGTAGAAGCCATCTTGTATCTTGGAGCATTTTCCGGAACCCGCGATCGCAAAAAGTCAGGTTGGAATCTGTTGTTCTATGCCTTATTGGTTAATATAGTCTACGGCGTGGTTGTTTTGTTTACTGACTACGGCGGGATTGGCAACTTTTTGGGCTACGTAATAGGCTCAGTCATTGGACTATACTTCTTGTTCCAGCTAAAACCCAAATATAACTAAAATAAAAACTAGCTAAAAAAAGGCGGCCGAATTGGCCGCCTTTTTTATTATTTGTCTTCCCCGGTTTTTTGTTCGCTATCCGTCATTTTATCTTCCTCTTTTTCGTTCGGTGTTTCTTTTTTCTCCTCCGTAGTTTCTTCTTTTTTCTGTTTTCTGTCCTTGGTATTCTGTCTTCCAGTTTCTTCCCCGTGTTCCTCAATGGCCTTAAGCAGCGAATCTTCCAGCTCAGTTTTTTTCTTGATTTTCTGCTTGACGGTTTTGGATTCGACTTTTTCTGGCTCGGCCTCTTTGGCAGGTGTTTTCTCCGCTTTCTTTTCCTCGGCTGTCTTTTCGGCCTCAATATCAAGCTCAAAACCGGTCAGTTTACCAGCCAGTCGAACGTTTTGGCCGTTTTTACCAATGGCAATGCTAAGTTGATCTTCCGGCACAATCACGGTCGCCTTCTTATTTTTTTCATCAAGATTAACCGATGTGACATTGGCCGGCTTCATGGCATTAGCAATGTAGGCTAACAAGTCTTCGTCCCAAACAATAATGTCAATCATTTCGAACGAACCAATCTCGTCACGCACCGAGTTGATACGCGTGCCATGGCCGCCAACAAATGTACCAACTGGATCAACACCCGGAACATTGCTAGCCACGGCTATTTTGGAGCGCACGCCGGCTTCACGAGCAATATCTTTAATTTCGACTGCATTGTTGGCCATTTCCGGTACTTCATTCAAAAAAAGTTGAGCAATAAATTCTTTAGAGCCACGGCTAACTATAAGCTGCGGGCCACGATTACCTTTTTCAACTTCCTTTAGGTAGAACTTGAGTCGCTGGCCCGGGTAATAACGTTCAGCGTGAATTTGCTCGCTGATTGGCATGATGCCTTGGGCTCGACCGAGCTCGACTCGAACCAACCGGCCCTCGACGCGGCTGACTGTACCGGGCACAATCGTGCTGACTTTATCTTCAAATTCAGTCATCACTATCTCGCGCTCCGCCTCCCTCAGACGCTGCAGGATAACCTGTTTGGCAGTCTGAGCTGCCACCCGTCCAAAATCTTCAACTTTTTGGGTTTGTTCAATTGAATCGCCGGTTTTGGCATTTTTTTTCATAACTTGAGCTTTAGCCAAACTTATTTGGGTGCGCTCATCTTCAACTTCGTCAACGATTTCTTTGGTAACATAGGCCTTAACCTCACCAGTATTGAGGTTCATTGTGACTCGTACTTCCTGTTCGCGATCACCATAATCCCGACGCCAAGCTGCCGCCAGAGCCTGCTGAACAATATCGGTAACCTGATCTTCGGGCAGATTTTTTTCTTCGGAAATAACTCTGATTGCTTGGGCTAGTTGTTTAAAATCCATTTCCATGACGTTTCACTCCAATTTACAATTCACAATTTACAATTTTCAATGAATGATCAATTATCAATTTATCAATCCACGAAACTGAAAAATCCGACCTGCCGGCCGGACTTAACTAAACTAATATTACCACAGCTGCGTTTTAAAACAAACTTAAATTATTGATCCACATAATAATGTTTTATAATTTATCTTCTAATATGGCAAATAAGTTCGAGAGACTACCTTACAAGGATGCTTCTCACCAGATATTGTATGGTTTGGCTCATTTTATGGTAGGCCAATATTTGGTCATCGAATATGACACAGCGGTTGCCGGAAGTAGGTTTCTAAAGGACAACGGACCGCGAGTAGACGCGATTACTCATACAAGAGCCATCGAGCCAGCTGTTGCCGCCATTGCAGAAGAAGAGAGGGCTTTACCGACTATGGCCAAAATCGAGTTATTTGAAGATCCGCGCTATAAAAAACTGGGTATCCAGCTTGGCGATATAATCGAGCTGGTAGATGCCTTTCCGGTCCGTCGAGAGAGCCCGGGACATAGTAGCTTGCGCATTCCGCAAAGACATCTTCGGGAGGGTAAGGCAGTCGGCATGTTCGCCCAGGGCACGCGTAACTACAACTTTAATTCTCTTTATAAGGGTGCTGCGTTGCTGTCGTATCTCGAGAATGTACCATTACAGCCAATAGTAATCGCCTCTCAACCTATATGTCATTCAGGATTCCAAAGACAGGAAATAATCCGGGTCATTGCCTCTCGACCGCTTCGTCATAACCCCGATCTTAGAAAGAGAGAGGCGATTGATAGGTTGACTGATGATTTAAGTTTGGTATTCGAACGTGATTTTCGTCGAGCTCGACATTGGGCTAACTTTGATGCGCAACATAATAAAATGTGCCGTTTAAAGATGCCTGGTAGAATCAGAAGATATGCCTAAAAAAGTTGTGCGACTGTATCGGCAGTTTCAACCAGCCAAATACCAGCTCATTTTATCGATTGATCCTAAAGCTATGACTTTTACGGGTTCAGTGATTGTCGATGGAGTCAAAACCGGACCGCCGTCTAAACGTTTGGTTTTTCACCAAAAAAACCTAAAAATAAAAAATGCCAAAATCAGCCGACTAGATAAATCGGGCAAACGTGAGATTTCTCTTAGCCGCATTAACTTACATAAAAGCTATACGGAGGTTCGCTTGCATACAAATGAGGTCGTGTATCCTGGCCACTACCAGGTCGAGATGGCTTTTTCCGGCCGTATAACTGATGCCATGCACGGCATTTACCCCTGCTACTTTGACAAACGGCGCAAGATTCTGATTGCTACTCAGTTTGAAAGTCATCATGCCCGAGAAGCCTTCCCCTGCATTGATGAACCGGAAGCTAAAGCGGTCTTTGAATTGACGCTTGAAACACCAAAAGCGGCAGTTATCGGCAATACACCGGTCAGAAAACAGAGGACAGAAGACGGAAGACAGAAGACGGAATTTGAGGCGAGCCCGAAAATGAGTTCATATTTGCTAGCATTTGCTTTTGGTGAACTAAAGTATAAAGAGGCTAAGACCAAAAACGGCATTACAGTCCGTACCTATGCCACGCCAGGTAATCACCAGTTGCTGGATTTTGCGCTTGATACTGCCACCCGTTGCGTAGATTTCTTTGAGGACTATTTTCAAACGTCTTACCCTCTAGCCAAACTTGATCTTGTTGGCCTGCCTGATTTTTCGTCCGGGGCCATGGAAAACTGGGGGTTGATTACCTTCCGAGAAAGTATTTTTTTAGTCGATCCTAAAACTACTGCCATTGAGACTAAACAGACAGCCGCACTGGTAATTGCCCACGAAATTGCTCACCAATGGTTTGGCAATCTGGTGACAATGCGCTGGTGGGATGACCTTTGGCTCAATGAAAGCTTTGCCAATTTGATGGAATATATAGCCGTTGACGGCTTATTCCCCAAGTGGCGTATCTTCGAACATTTTGTCGGCGGCGAAATGGCGGCCGCGTTGCGACGTGATAGCTTGCCAAATGTCCAAGCTGTCAGAACCCAGGTAAGACATCCGGACGAGTTAGCTACTTTGTTTGACCCGGCCATTGTTTATGCCAAAGGCGGCTGTCTGTTATATATGACCCGCAATTTGATTGGTGATGAGTCTTTCCGGCGCGGGCTTAAGATCTATTTTCAAAAGCATCACTATGGCAGCACCGAAGCCAACAATCTATGGCAAGCTCTGAGCCAAACAGCCAAGATGGACATCAACAATTTTGTGGATAATTGGCTGAATCGTCCCGGTTTTCCGGTGGTTGAAATCAATTATCAACCAGGAGCAAATAAGTTCTCGGCCACCCAACAAAGACTGGTGGCTAGTAAGCAGACCAAAGCCTCAGATACTATCTGGCAGATTCCGCTGGTTCCAGCCTCAGGCGAACGGCTAATCCTGAAAGACAAGCGGGCTGAATTTAAACTAAGCCAAAATCTAGCGCCACTAATTTTTAATGACGAAGCCCAAAGTTACTATCAGCCTTGGTATCGCAATCGGCAACATCTTGACTCCATCATCGAGGCTACTGGCGAACAGAGCTTGAGCATTGTCAACCGCTTGCAGTTGATCAATGGCTATAGCCTAATGGAGAAGGCCTTGCTAGTCCAAAACTCTGATAACCTGCAGCTCCTGAGAGCATATAAGAATGAAGTTGAGGAGCCTGTTTGGAACGCCATGGCCGGTGTAATCGGCGACGCCAAAAGATTGGTTATCGGCCAAAAGCCACATGAGCAGCATCTTAATCAATTTACTGCCGCCTTAGTCGAAAAACTGATTAAGCAGCTGGGTTGGGACGGCCGCCGGACCGACAGTGTCCAGACTCAGCGGCTGCGTAATCTAGTTCTATCGCTGGGCGCCGCCGCCGAGATGCCGACGGTTTTGGCCGAGGCTAAAAAACGCTTTGCTCGGTTCAAAAAACCGTCAGATTTAGCAGCCGATATTAGAGATGTGATTTATTATGTGGCAGCCCGTTTTGGCACGCCAACCGATTTCAATAAATTGCTAAAAACCTATAAAGAGTTGGAGAATGCTGATGAACGCAATGAGCTGGCTGTAGCCCTAACAGCCACTCGTAACAATAGCCAGATCAGCACACTTGTTGCCATGTTAACTGGCGATGATGTCCGCCGCCAAGACACCGCTAATTGGTTTATCTGGTTGCTGCGTAGCCACTACGCTCGTGATGAGACATGGCATTGGTTAGTTAAAAACTGGGCTTGGATTGAAAAGAACTTTGCTTCCGATAAAAGTTACGATGATTTTGCTAAATACTCGGCGGCTGTTTTTTCACGCCCTGAAGAGCTAGCCGAATATAAAAAATTCTTTACGCCCAAACTGCGTGAGCTAGCCCTGGAGCTAGCCATCAGACTGGGAATTGAGGAAATTGACAGCCAAGTGGCCTGGCGCCAAAAGAATGAAACAACCACCAAAACATGGCTGGCCAATTGGGCTAAGGACCGTTAGCCTTAGTCAATTTCTACTAAACTAATGTTTTCAAAATTAGGCCCAGAAACCTCAGCGCCAATCGTTCGATAATCACCCTCATATTCATGCTGCTGGTTCCAAATGCGGGCGGCAAATTTAATTTGGTTGTGTTTTTGGCTAGTAATATGGTCTAATCCACCGCCTTGATCGGCAGACTGTCGGTACTTTACTTCGATAAAATAAATTACATCTTTTTTACGAGCAACAATGTCTAGCTCGCAGACTTTGGTTTTCCAATTTCGATCAAGAATTTTCAACCCATGTTTTTTCAGAAATTCGGCAACGGTTGCTTCGGCTCTGGCCCCGCTGGTCACTCTGGCCATAGCTGCATTTCGTGGAGACGATAAATCGGTTCAAAGAATTGACGATGAATTCGTTTGAGGGCACCAAACCGATCTAAGGCATGCAGATGTTCTGGCGTGGCGTAGCCAACGTGCGATTCAAAACCATAGCGAGGGTGACGGCTGCCTAGCTCAATCATAAAACGATCACGTAGGACCTTGGCGTAGATGGAAGCAGCCGACACAATCGGTACAAGTGCATCAGCGTCTATCAGACATTGAACTTTTCTGTACCTGCGGGAAAAGTAATTAATCGGCCCGTCCATAATAATTTCTTCGTAGTAGTTAACCTTTAAGGCCCGCAAAGCCCGTTTGAGACCAAGTTTTTGAGCGCCAGTTAGACCCAGTCTGTCTATTTCAACTGGCCTGACCCAGCCTTCACCAAATTGGCAGCTTTGGCGCAGCAGATCGAATAACATCTCGCGTTTATGCCGTTTGAGCAGTTTGGAATCGGCGACGCCATCAGGAAAATCGGCAACTTGGCGGGCAGCCACCACCAAAAGCGGCCCTGCTAATGACCCTCTGCCCACCTCGTCAACGCCAATCATACAAAAATAGTAGCACAGGGTTATAGGGTTACAGGGTTGTAGAAATTGCTATTTTGATTCTTTGTTTGGTGTTCGGCTGGACCTTTGGCATCAGCCTTTTTCTTTAGGCTGCTCTTCGATTTTGCTTGCCCCATACCAAAACCTAAGTGGAGTAGTCTGCAATCAGATTACGGAACTTCAAGTTTTTGGTGTGGGGTCGGCTTCGTCTTTTAAGGATTCAAGTGACTCTTCGGTGGTAGAAGCTGGTTCGTGCTTGGACAGCAATTCTTCAACTTTAGCTTCACGTTTGGCTTCTTCTTCGGCTTTGGCCGCTTCGGCTTCTTCGTGGGCCTTAGCTTGCTGGGCTTTAATCTTGGCTTCTTCTGATTCGGCAGTTTCATCCTCGATCACATTGACGGCTTCGCGGTCAAACTCCACGCCGCTCAAACGAGCCCCTTTACCGCGCAGACCACGCATGTAGCTTAGATAGTTACGGCGAACCTTGGAGCGCTTGATGACTTCAACTTTGGTTACAGAAGGTGAATGAATAAGATATGTTTTCTCCACGCCAACACCACTAGCCACCCGTCGGACCGTAAAGCTAGCCGTTAAACTGCCGGCTCGCTTAGTCCGAATAACCATGCCCTCAAAAATCTGAACCCGGGTTTTACCGGCTTCCAGAACTTTTTGGTGAACGCGAACGCTGTCGCCGGATTGAACATCAACCACGGCCTTCTTTTTGAACGATTGCTCCAAAGCCTGAATTTCACGACTCATAAGATATAAATAGTAATCTAAAGCCGCAGCTAAGGCAAGCGACTAGCCCACCACGCGGTAAACCTCTTCTAAGGTGGTTAGGCCGGCGAAGGCTTTCAGCAGGCCATCTTGGAGCATGGTGCGCATTCCTTCTTCGACTGCTTTAGCTTCCAGGGCTTCGGTGGTAATTTGGTTGGGCGCCAGTTTCAGCATATCTCGCACCCCGGGTGTCATCAGCAGCTGCTCGCGCAGGGCTAATTGTCCACTGTAGCCGAAGGGATTTTCCGGCGACTTGCCCGGTCTATACAGTGTTATTTGATTAATGTCAGGTCTTGGAATATCGGGCGGGAAACTATCTATAACTGTTTTGAGTTGGGCTTTTAGAGCGTTATCTGGTTTATAGGGTTGCTTAGTATTGTCGTCCAACCGTCTGACCAAACGCTGAGCCATAATTAGGCGCATAGCCGAGGCAAACAGCGGATTAATACCAATCATATCGAGCATCCTTGTTAAGGCCGCGGCGGCGGAAGCACCGTGGAAAGTACTCAAAACTAAATGACCTGTCAGTGCGCCTTGCAAAGCTGTTTTAGCAGTATCTTGGTCGCGAATCTCGCCAACCATTACTACGTCAGGGTCGAGCCGAAGAACAGCCCGGAGCTTTTCAGCAAAACTCTGGCCTTCAAGTTCACCGTGAACTGGAATCTGGACAACACCCGGCATGTTGTATTCCACCGGATCTTCCAAAGTGATAATTTTGCGCTCCGGCAGGTTTAAAGTATTAATTAGCGAATAAAGAGTCGTGGTTTTACCCGAGCCAGTTGGTCCAACTACCAATACTAATCCGGTTGGGTGCTGGATAATATCATTAACCACGACGGATTCCTGCTCACTCAAGCCCAAGTTCTGCAAGACGAAGAATTCCAATTTGAGATTAAACAGTCTCATCACAACGTCCATACCATAAACAGTTGGTACGGTTTCGACTCTCAGGTTGAGTGTTACTTCGTCGCCTGTTGCCAGCTGGTAGACCCGGCTGATATGGCCAGTTTGGGACTCGGCCGCTTCGGTGGAAATATCCGCCGCACTAGCCAAAACTGATAACAAGTGGCGGTATTTTTCGTAGGCCAGATAGGCTACCGGGTGCAGGACACCGTCAACCCTAAAGCGAATTCTTACTTCGTCGCGCTGACATTCAAGGTGGATATCGCTGGCCTTCAAACGAAAAGCCTGCTGAACGATATAGGCCAACATGTCGTCCGGCCGGACTTTTTCTAAAGTGGCGCTGACTTCGGTAATGATGTCGCCGGCATCAACCGGACTTATGGAAATGTCCTGATATTCGACTTTTTTTGGCGGGTCGTAAAGCAACATATACTCACGGAAACCAGCTTCCGAGATAATGAAGAAAGCCGTCCGGTAATCTGAAAACCGCTCTGTTAATTGATTAATGGTCTGTTGAGCGCTCAAGGTGGTGATACCAAAGCGAATATGATGTTCGTCAACATACAGCGGAATAACCTTAAGCTCATACATTTCCTTAACGCTCAAGATGTCTTTATATAGCTGTTTAGTTAGCTGACGACTGTCGGCATAGTTTAGGCCCAGGACATGAGCCCGCTTCTGAGTCAGTTGCTCGTCTTTGGTACGCTGATCTACAGGCATAGACTTATTATAAACATTAGCGTCATATTATTGGCATTTTTAAGGCTTAGCCTGCTGTACAATAGGCTGGTGAAAAAACTGCGTCTGATTATTCATAATGTCCGCTCAACTTATAATGTTGGCTCATTACTGCGAACTTCTGACGGACTGGGAGTTGAAAAAGTCTATATGACCGGCTACACGCCCTACCCGCAGGTTAAAAACGATCGCCGCTTACCGCACCTCCAGCAGTCAATTAGCCGCCGGATACACAAGACAGCCCTCGGGGCAGAAGATACAGTCGTTTGCGAACATCAACCCGATATCAAAATCTTAATCTCTAAACTTCAAAAATCAGGCTTTCAGGTTGTCGCCCTCGAACAAACCGCCCAAGCTAAAAATATCATCGACTTCAAGTTAAATAATGATACCGCACTGATTGTCGGCGAAGAGATTAGTGGCCTAGAGCCAGAGATTGTGGCTATGACTGATTGGCAACTGGAAATTCCAATGCTCGGCCAAAAAGAATCTTTTAATGTAGCGGTGGCGGCTGCCATTGCCCTGTATCACCTGCGTTACAAATAGCAATCAACAATCAGCAATAAAAATAATAAACTGGATCTTTGATTTTTGCCTTTTGTAGATAAATGTTTTTTGTTTTTTGTTTATTGTTTATAATCATAAGCAAGATGCCAGCTAAAATAAAGAGTTTTAACCGATCCTATTCACACCATCATCCTTATCGACCAAAGGGTGTTTCGCAAAGAGCTTTTCATAAAGTTTATTGGCCCTATTTGCCACTACTTTTGATAATTGGCCTACTACTTAGCCTCGGCGGACGTAATTCTGCTCTTGAGCAGGCTATTAGCCATCCCAGCTCATCTGTGCTGTCTTATGCCGACAGTATGCAAACTGATGAACTACTTAATGATACAAATGACGAACGTAGCCGAACTAAATTACCAAATCTGGCACTCAATACCAAGTTAGCAGCTGCTGCTCAAGCTAAGGCCGAAGATATGGTTAGCCGTAATTATTGGAGTCATGACACACCAGATGGCAGCCCGCCATGGGTCTTTGCCACCAATCAGTTATATTCTTATGACAAACTCGGCGAGAATCTAGCGGCTGGCTTTAGGAACGAAAGCTCCATCCTAGCTGGTTGGATGGCCAGTTCCAGCCATCGCCAAAACATACTAGACCTTGCCTATAGCGAGGTCGGCTTCGGAGTAGCCCAAAGTCCGAACTATTCTGCAGCTGGCAGCGGTCCAATGACGGTGGTAGTTGCATTCTATGGCGATCCTTCAACTTCAACCGCTCCAACAATTGGCTTGGTCAAAGGCGCCCAGAGTCCTTCAAAGACAACGGTTGCCAACCTAGCCTTAGCCTCACTACCATTTGCCACTATTGCTACTAATCTAGCGGTTTTAATTCTACTGGGAGCCATCGCTGCCTGGCTGTGGCGCCACGTCCGCTCGTTTAGGCGAGCTGTTAAAAAAGGCGAGAATTTTGTTTTTTCGCATCCGCTATTTGATATTGGACTTTTGATAATCGCTACCGTTGGGTATCTTTTGACTCAAACCGCTGGACTAATACACTAAGGCGCTTACGCTTAGCACCAGGCGCGGAATGAATCCGTCGCTCGGGCTTCTCTTTTCTCTTTTTTATCTAACTACCACATTAGTGGGGCCAAAAATGGCAGCCAAATCTCTGAGGCTTTGCTCATTAACGGCGATGGCTTGGGGCAACCTGATAGCCTGTTTTTTGTCGCTGGGGCCGGTCACAATTATGACTTCAGTGTCGCCGCCATGAGCATCTAATTTGTCTTTTAAGGCTGTCAGGCGATTATGATCTTCACTATCCAAAACTCTTATGTAAAGTTTGACCTTTGCTTTGTCAGCTGCAGTTTGAGACGATTTGGCTGGCTTGCCAGTAGGTTTATAGTCTTGGACTACTTCTGGCGAAATTTCGACTATCTCTTCGGCGATCAGTTTAATGGCGCCAGAGCCAAGCCTGGAACTACTATCCAAGCGACCTTTGACCAAAATTACTTGGTCAAGTCTGAGACTGACTGCCAGTTCTTTTAAGAGCTTAGGGAAAATTATCAATTCCACTTCACCAGATGTATCGGCAATACGAACAAAAGCCATCTTTGAACCATTGCGAGTTACAATCTCGCGAAAGCCGTTAACTATACCGCCCAGCGTAACGGTTGAACCCTCCATGCCCGACTCCAGATTGCCAATAGGCACACTTTTTTCAGCCAGATAAAGCTCAAAATCTTTCAACGGATGGCTGCTTAGGTAAATGCCCAGTAGTTCCCTTTCCCAGTTCAGTTGATCGCGAGGTTTTAGCTGAGGTGCATCGGCTTGCCAGCTGACAGACGGCGCCAAGCCTTCAGCCTCGCCGCCGCTGAACAGATCAACTTGACCGCTGGCGGCATCGCGATGATATCGAGCCGATAGGGCCAAAATATTGTCAATGTTAAAAATCAAATAGCTACGGTCAGCAAAACTATCTAAAGCACCGGCTTTGATCAAACTCTCCAAGGCTTTGCGGTTAACAATGTGCGGATCAACGCTGCGGCAAAAATCTTCAATTGAGTCAAAATGACCGCCTAAGGTCTGCCGAGCCCGCAATACCTCCTCCACTGCCCCATGACCAACATTCTTGATGGCATCAAGACCAAAGCGTATCTGCTGTTTGCCGGGGACAATAGCGAACTCATGAAAAGACTCATTAACATCGGGCGGCAAAACTTCGATGTCGTGGTGGCGACATTCGGTAATCTCAATCGCCAGACGGTCGGTATTGTCATAATCGCTAGTCATTAAGGCTGCCATAAAAGCGGCTGGCCAATTGGCTTTAAGGTAAGCCGTTTGATAGGCAATGAGGCCATAGCAGGCCGAGTGCACTTTGTTGAAGCAGTAAGCCGCAAAATCCTCCAGCTGTTTCCAAAACTTTTCCATAATTCGCCGACCAGCACCTGATGTCTTAATAGCGCCTTCAATAAAATCGGCTTTTAATTTGGCCATGACTTCAGGGTTCTTTTTACCAATCGCCTTGCGCAGGGTGTCGGCCTGCCCACCGCTAAAGCCGCTGAGTTCTTTAGATATCTGCATAACTTGTTCTTGATAAACAATCACGCCGTAAGTATTCTCTAAAGCTTGGCGCATGACGGGGTGCAAATATTCAATCTTGCGCTGGCCATGCTTACGCGCGATAAAATCATCTATCCATTGCATTGGTCCAGGTCGATAAAGGGCGACCATGGCAATAATGTCTTCAAAGACTGTCGGTTTAAGTTGTTTGAGGTAGCGACGCATGCCATCGGACTCCAGCTGAAAAACGCCAGTTGTTTCGCCGGCCTGCAAAAGTTTATAAGTTTTTTTATCATCCAGCGGTATTTGGGTAATATCAATATCCTGACCATAGACTTTTTTAACGATTCGCAATGTATTTTTAATAATTGTTAGGTTGGACAAACCCAAAAAATCGATCTTAAGTAGACCTAAATCTTCGACCGGATACATTGAATACTGGGTGGCAATGACTCCCTTTTGGGCCATTTCCAAAGGTACAAATTTAACAATGTTATCAGGCGCGATAACCACGCCGGCTGCATGGACACCGTGACTGCGAATCGTCCCCTCTAGCTTCATGGCCAGATCGAAAACCCGAGCCGCTTGAGGGTTTGAAGCATACTCGGCCGTCAGTTCCGGAACTTTCTGCAGATGCTGGCTCAAAGGCGTATGCCGGCCTTGAATGGGCGGTGGTATCATTTTGGCCAGTCGATCGGCTTCGGCATATGGTACTTGCAAGACCCGGGCTACATCCCGAACCGAGTTGCGGGCAGCCATCCGTCCAAAGGTCACAATATTAGCAACCCGGTCTCGACCATACTTGTCAATACAGTAATCAATGACTTCGTCACGACGGTTATCTTGGATATCAATGTCCATATCCGGCATGCTGATTCGGTCAGGATTCAAAAATCGCTCAAACAACAGATCATATTCTAGTGGGTCTATTTCAGTGATCCTAAGTGAGTAGGCCATGATCGAGCTGGCTGCACTGCCCCGACCGGGTCCAAAAACTATCTGACGGTCTTTGCCCCAATTAATAAAGTCAGCCACAATCAAAAAATAGCCATTAAATTCCATCTTATTAACTACCCCTAGTTCAAACTCAGCTCGTTTAATAACCTCTCTTTTGAGTAATTTCTTGGCCTTCGCCACGGACAACTTGGAGGCCTTATCACGGCTAACACCGCCGTAGCGCCAGGCCAGACCTTGCCAAACCTGTTTTTCCAGCAGGCTTTTTTCAGTTTCGCCTTCCGGAGTTGGAAACTTGGGGATCAGAATCTCACCAAGCTTGATATCCAGATTGCAGCGGTCGGCAATCACTCGGCTGCTACTAATCAGCTCGGGATGCTTAGCTTGCCAGCGCCCAATTATTTCCTTGGGGTCAGTCACAAACAGCTCGAAATCGGCAAGCGAGAAGCGATCTTGATCGTCCAAGTAAGCGCCGGTCTGGATACATAGCAAAATTTCGTGGGCTTCTTGATCCTCGTTTGTTAGATAATGGGCGTCGCAGGTCACAACTGCTGGAATTTTTAACTGCTGAGCCAGTTTAAGAAGTTGGTCATTGACTTTTTGTTGCTCGGCCCAAGCTGATGGGTGGCTGATGTGCCCATGATCCAAAATCTCAATATAGTAACGATCTCCAAAAATCTGCTTGTACCAAGCGGCAATGTCTTTGGCTTTTTCATATGAGCCTTGACGGAGCGTGTCACTCAACTCGCTGCCCATACAGCCACTGAGCACAATTATTCCCTGGTTGTATTTTTCGATCAGATCACGATCGATCCGAGGCCGGTAGTAATAACCTTCTAGGTTAGCAATTGATGACAGATGCATCAGGTTCTGATAGCCGACATCATTCATGGCCAACATTGTTAGGTGAAAGTATTGCCGGTCACGAGTCGGATCTTTGTCGCTATAGGCCCGGGGTGCAACGTAGGCCTCCATTCCGATTATTGGCTTAACTCCGTTATTTTTAGCCTGTTTGAAAAATTCGACCGCACCGGAAAGTGTGCCATGGTCGGTTATAGCAACTGAGTCCATGCCGAGTTCTTTAACTCGTTCAACTAAAGCCGGCACCTTAGTTAAACCATCCAGCAGCGAATACTGGGTATGGGTGTGCAGGTGCACAAAATCAGCCGGCTTTAAATCTAGCCTTGTTATTGCCATTGTCTCTATTATACGAAATTAGGTTATAGAAATTAGGAAATAGGAATTAGAAAATAGTTAAAATGACTCAATCCTAGTTACCGATTGCTATTTACTAATTGCTAGTTACTAATTGCTAATTGCTAGTTTCTAATTTCTGAGGTATCTAGCCAGATTCTTGCGAGCTTGTTTGACCTGCTTCATGGCGGCGTTAAGTTGTGGCTCGTCAGAAACGCCGTTTTTGACAGCCTTTATGACGTGCCCGGCTTTATTACGAGCATCTTTGGCCCGGATAACAGCCTCGTTGAACTCGCCTCGGGCTTGAGCCCCAAGCGCCAAGGATTTGTCCTTGGCCGCCTTAATCAGATCGGACAGTTCGTCCGACGCCTTCTTGAGTTCCTCTGCAGCTTGATCCTTTAGCTCATCAGCTTTGTCAGCCAGATCTTTTCTGGTTTCTTTACCACTTTTTGGGGCAGTTAATAGACCACTAATGTAACCGGCTGCACCGGCAATCAGCGTCCCAATAGCCAATTTTCGACCTGTGTGATTATTTCTCATCTCGTACTTTTCCCCTTCCTCGTCTATTTACAATAGCAGAAATAAGCCTAATAAACGGCATTGCCGCGGCACCTTTTCTAACGGCTGAAGCTGCCGATTCTACACTGTCAGCTACTTGGTCGGCTCGTCTCATTAATCTAATTGCATAAATGAGTGCAAAAGCCGCGATTATTAAAAATACCGCTAAAACCGAACTAACTATAATCAATAGAACTTCAGCAGCTGTGTCCATACTATGATTACTATACCACATATACAGAAGTTACGCACTTGAGTGCTGGGGATGATTTCTTGCCGAGAAGCATAAAGGAGGCGTACAGATGGTACGTTGAGTGAGCACCGCAGGCAAAAATCGTGCCCAGTGCCAAGAGCGCCAGGACAGGCCGCACTTGGCTTGGCTTGGGATGGCGCGGTGCGTATGTCCTGTTATAATTGTAGGCTTCGCAAATATTTGGCAAAATCGTCTTTGACTTCGGGGTGTTCAAGGGCAAAATCAACCACGGTTTTGAGATACTCTAACTTGTTGCCGCTATCGTAATAGCGGCCATTTTTTATTACTAGTCCGTAGAATTTATGTCCGTCTTTAATCATATTTTGCATGGAAATTTGCTGAATAAACTCTTCATCCTCGCGCCTGGTTTCCATCTGCTTATGCAAATATTCAAAAATGGTCGGTTCCAGCACGTAACCGCTAACAGTTGCAATGTCCGATGGGGCCGCTTGTTTAGTACCCGGCTTTTCAACAATTTTCTCAACTTGAATTAGGCCTGCAGAAATCTCTTTGCCGCCGACAAAACCATAGCGCCTGTAATCATCGTCTTTGGTTACTCGCACACAAGTTAGGATACTGCCGCCACGGCTTTCGTAAACAGCCAGCATTTGTTTGAACCGGCTGGGCTCGGCTTTAACAAAATCATCAGCAAAGGCGTAAACAAATGGTTCGTTGTTAATCAAATCCTCGGCGTTCA
>MGCV01000005.1 GCA_001790575.1 Candidatus Saccharibacteria bacterium RIFCSPHIGHO2_12_FULL_47_17
ACAAACTTGACGGCCTCTTAGGTCGTAAGGCAGGCGACAGACCTTGGAGTAAATGGCTCGATAGATGGGCCGACAAGATCTACGCCACATTAGTCGAAAAGGCACTGTCTGATAATGGTGAGATATCGCCACTGCATTGGCAGCTGAAAGTGCTAAGAGATGGAGTGGTTGAAGTTGCGCGCCTGAGAGCGCAGCAACATGGGGCCGTCACATCTTCTCCAAGACTTAATCAATGGAAAACAACCGTCGAACTGGGGTTGATTGCGGCAGCCTCATCGCCGCTGGCGCGCCGAAGAGGAGTCTTGGAAGGACTAGCCGTCGTTGCGACCGGACTTTCGGTAATAACAGGAGTCAATTCAATCAGAAATTTATCAAGAAAGAGCAGGGAATCATTATGAGGGAATTGCCAGCTCCACAGAATAGTCCTCTAAGAAAACTCTTTAAAGCTCCCGTTGAAGGTGCTTTAGATGTAATTGACAGAAGGTGGCCTTGGATTCAACCTGATCATGTAACTTTGGCGGGTACGGCAGCAGTACTCGGAGTGGACGCGGTGGTCGCGAGATATCCTCGATCCGGAATATTTCTCTGGCCGGCGTATGCTGCCGCCAGTTTGACAGATGTGATCGATGGGGCTCTGGCACGGCGCCGAGCCGCCCAAAGCAGCACAGAAACGACCTCTAAGGGCGCCATAATCGATACTGTTTCTGATAAAGCTCAGGAGCTTATGACTTGGTATAGTTTGGCGGCGATGGCCCAGCGCAGAGGAGACCGAGTAGCCGCAGTCTTGCATACTTTGTCCGGTATGAGCTCAACCCTGCCGGCACTTTTTCGCGCCCGGGCCGAAGCCGGTGCAGTAACTGTAGCTGAGAATGCTATGGGATCCCGTCCAATTAGAGGCATAGTTGGCGGTGTAGCTATGGGACTTAATGGTAACCGACTTGTCTCCCGAACCTTAGCCGGCTCAATGACGGTAATGAACATTACTACTGCCTTGCAACGCAGCCGGGCACTAGTTCCAGGCTCTAAGTACAAGTTCGGTGACCTCGAGGATTTGGATAAAGTTGGGGCAGCGCAGGAGCGTTACAGTGTTTTAAAAGTTGTCACCCCTGTTGGCATAGCAATTGGCTCGGTTTTATTGGCGCAGCAACTTAGGCGGCGTTAGTCGACAGTATATGGCTCAAGTAAAATGTTATTCTTGATGGTATGGGCAGAGAGTTGTTTGGAACGGACGGCATAAGAGCAGAAGCCGATAAATATCCTCTGGATAAACCTACTGTGGTAACAATTGGCAAAGCAGTCGGCCTGCATTTTTCCGAACCGGGTGAGTATATCTTGCTGGCTAATGATACCCGCGAATCATCTCCCGAAATTGTAGGCGCTTTAAGCGAAGGAATAAGGGCTATGGGTACGAATGTGAAACTTGTCGGTGGTATACCAACGCCCGGAGTTGCCTATCTAACAGCTAATAGTGATGCAGCCGCCGGTATTATGGTAACTGCCAGCCACAATCCGGCTAATTATAATGGTATAAAAGTTTTTGCGCGTGGGGGAAAGAAGCTCACTAATCAGCAAGAGAACGAATTGAATGCCTCAATTATCAAAGGAGTAGCATCAAGAGGCAAAGGCGATGTGGAAGAATCGCCCGCATTGAAAAAAGAGTACGAAGACTTTCTGGTTAATAGCGCCAAAGGCGCTAGCTTTTCAGGACTGAAAATTGCTATCGATACAGCAAATGGTGCGGCCACAGATATAGCTGAAAGTGTTTTTACAAAATTAGGCGCAAAAGTCACCCCCATGTTTAATAAGCCCGACGGGTATAACATAAACCAAGAATGTGGCGCCTTGCATCCTGAAGCTTTAATAAAAGAAGTTACCACAAAGTCTCTGGACATAGGCATAGCTTTGGACGGTGACGCAGATAGAGTGCTGTTAATCGACAAAAATGGAGAAGAAGTTAAAGGCGATTATATGCTCTATATATTGGCTGTTGCCGGCGGCTATAAAGACGTGGTGGCCACCGTAATGAGCAACCATGGCTTTGAAACAGCGTTAAGCCAGAAGGGAATAAGATTACATCGTACAAAAGTAGGCGATCGCTATATTTTGGAAGAACTTGATCGCCTGAGCTTAAGCCTTGGCGGCGAACAATCAGGGCACATCATTATTTCTAATTTACTCGCTACCGGCGATGGCATGCTGGCCGCAATCCAGACACTTAAAGCAATCCAGAGTTCTGGTAAGAGCTTAAGTGAGTGGTGTCAGGAAATTACACTTGTACCCCAGGCAACTTTAAATGTTAAATTAGATAACAAACATCAAGTTGACGATTCTGTTTTAGAGAAATTTTCTGACACAGAAACAAAATCACTCGGTGGCAAAGGAAGAGTATTAGTTCGAGCCTCTGGAACAGAACCCCTCATTCGGGTCATGGTAGAAGGTGAAAATGCCTCCGAACTGGCCAAAAAAATTACTGCTAAGCTAAATAAAATAATTGAGAGTTTTTAAATTATGGCTAAATTTCCAACAGACTTTAGCAAACCACAGCCGGTGCAAAAAGGCCTTTCAGTAGCCACAGACAAGACGCTGGAGTTTTTGTCCAAACGAGGTTTGACAGTGTTGGTTGGCATCGACGAATCGCTGGCCCAGTCAATTGCCAAACTGGCCCGCGAGCCGCACATTAAAGAATACTGTCCAAATGATTGCACTAAGAAAAGATTCGCCAATCTAGCCAGTACCCGGGATTGGCTGAGTAGTGGCCATGCCGTGTTTGTTTTGGCTAAACCAGACGAAAAAGAAAATTGGACAGCCATTGGCTATGGCTGGAGTGGACCGAAAAGAACTACCGAAGTGCCACAAGGCGAAACTACTTTTGCCCTACGGATTGGCAAAGACGGTTTGGGGCAGGGTTTATCGGCCCCGTTTTCACAGGTGGTTATAGACGCTACAACTAAACTCTATGATGCTAAAAAGTTCTGGCTAGAAACTTGGGCCAGCAATGCGGCCGCCGTTCATGTCTACAAAAAACTCGGCTTCAAACTAGTCAATCAAAAACCGGGCCAAAGACCGACCGCCAACGGCCGCGAAGTTAACGATACTCGACTGTTTATGTTCTTGCCCGGCAATTGATATAATAAGGTGTAATGCGGCTTACGTCTTATCAGACGCCTCGGCTAGGTGTGGCATCGGCCAAACCCCGCGAGAAGTGCGGCGTCTTTGGCATATATGGCAAAGGGCTGGAAGCAGCCCGTTTAACTTTTTATGGCTTGTGGGCGCTTCAACACCGTGGTCAGGAGAGTTCAGGTATTGTTAGTTCGGATGGGGCGCAACTGCATCGCCATACCGCACCCGGTTTAGTGGCCACCGTTTACCGCGAGGAAGACTTGGAGCAGCTGGTTGGCGACATCGCCATTGGCCATAACCGTTATTCAACTTCTGGGGGTGGGGATATTCGCTATAACCAACCATTTGTTGATTATGAAAACGGCTTTGCTTTTGCTCATAATGGCAACTTGCCAATTTGGGATAAACTGAAAAAGTTTTTACAAGACAAAGGTGTTTCAACGGCTAAGCTTAATGATTCGGGCATGATGGCGGCGGCCATCGGCCAATATATGGAAGATGGCCTAGATCTGCTAGAAGCTATTATCAAAGCTTACCCGCTGTTTGAAGGGGCTTTTTCGGCGGTGGTGATGGATAAAAACCGCCTGATTGCTTTTCGCGATAGCCGCGGCATTCGGCCTTTAAGCATCGGTAAGCTCGGCCACGGCTACGTGGTGGCTTCTGAAACCTGCGCTTTTGATACGATAGGTGCCAAATTTATCCGTTATGTTAAGCCCGGCGAACTGGTTGTGATTAGTAAAAAAGGCATGACCTCGCACCAGATTGTAAAAGGCCAGCAAAAGTTAGATATTTTCGAATTTGTTTACTTTGCTCGTCCGGACAGCATCTTGCTTGGTAAGCGAGTTAATTTGGTCCGGCAGAATTTTGGCCGGCAAATGGCTAAGGAATCACTAGTTAAGGCCGATGTAGTCGTCCCCGTGCCGGACTCGGCCATACCGGCGGCCATCGGCTACTCGCAGGCCAGCGGCATCCCGTTCGATGCTGCCTTAATTAAAAACCGCTACATCCACCGGACTTTCATCCGGCCGCTGGCCGAGATGCGCGAAAAAGATGTTAGCATGAAACTTAATCCTGTCATCGAAAGCCTAAGTGGCAAACGAGTAGTTTTGGTTGACGATTCGATTGTCCGCGGCACGACCATGCGCCAAGTAGTCAGGATGATTCGGGAAGCTGGTGCCACCGAGGTACATTTGATGATAAGTTCGCCACCGGTGCGTTACCCCGATTTTTACGGGATTGATACACCTAAACAAAGTGATCTGATTGCTACTAGGATGAACGTTGATGAGATTAGGCAGTTTATGGGCGCTGACACACTGAATTATCTGTCCTATGAGGGTATGATTGCTGCTACCGAACTGCCCGAAAATGTTTTTTCGACTTCGTGCTTTAGCGGCGTATACCCGATCCCAATCGGGAAACGGGCTAATGAGATAGTTAAAGTTACAAGTTAGTCATGGCGCTGGCAAAGGTTGCGATCTTAAGTTCCGGCGAGGGAACAACTGCCGAAGCAGTTATCAAGGCTTGGGCCAACGATCCGGATGCGCCGATGGTTAATCTGGTCATCTGCAATAATCCAGGCGCCGGCATCTTCAAGCGGTTAATTAAGCTGAATAAGGACTACGAACTGATCATCGAGGCAACCCTTATTAACAGCCAGACTCATCCTGGCAGTGGTGCTAAAAAAGGTGAACAAACTAAGGCCGAGGAAGAAGCTATACTTAATAAAATTTTGGCCGGCAACTTCGACCTTATTTTGCTGGCTGGCTATATGAAAAAAATTGGTCCAAAATTGGTTCGTGAATTCGGCTGGCGCAGTGACTATACAAGCCCTTATCAAGCCATGATGGTTAATACACATCCCGGGTTGTTGCCCAATACAATTGGCTACATGGGTGTTCATGTTCAGGAATATGTTTTAAACAATAAACTCAAAGCCGGCCACAGTCTTCATGTGGTCTCCGAAGGTTACGACGAAGGGCCGGTAGTCGCTGAACATGAGGTACCGGTTGAGCCGAATGATACCCCGGAGACTCTGTTCGAACGAGTCAAAGCTAGCGAACGTAAAAATCTGCCCACCGACCTAGCCAACTTCATTAACAAAAGAAAAGAATTTTTAAGAAGCGGGGAATAATTGTAAATTGATATATGAAAATTTAATGAAAATTGTAAATTGTGAATTGAGAATTGAGCTAGCCCTGGGGGTGTCCCATGGCTAGCGTGTTGATTGTCGGCGGCGAGGGACGGGCCCACGCCTTAGGTTGGAAGCTGGCTCAGTCGCCGCTTGTCGAGCAGATCTATTTTGCGCCCGGCAATGGCGGCACGGGAGCGGTAGGCGAGAACCTGCCAATTGAGGTTAATGATCTAAGCGGTTTACTAAAGTTCGCTAAAAAAACCAAAATTGATCTGACAGTGGTTAGCCCAGAGCAGCCGCTAGTCGACGGTATTGTCGATCTGTTTGAGGCTGCAGGTCTGCCTATCTTCGGTCCCAGTGCCAAGGCCGCCATGATTGAGGGCAGTAAAGTTTTTTCGGCCGATTTTATGCTGCGCCACAACATCCCTCATCCGGCCTCAACGCCGGTTAGCACACTGGCGGAGGCAAAAGATTACATAAAAAATCGCTCGCCTAAAGACTATGTTATTAAGGCCGATGGACTGGCTGCCGGTAAAGGCGTGATTGTACCAAAGGCTCAAGCCGAGGCCGAAACGGCGCTAATAAAAATCATGCAAAAAAGTATTTTGGGGGAAGCCGGTCGGCAGATTGTGTTTCAAGAGCGATTGAGGGGGCAAGAAGTTAGCGCCTTTGCCCTAAGTGACGGCCAAAAAATTATTATGCTGCCTTTCGTCCAAGATCATAAGCAGGTTTTTGATGGTGACAGGGGGCCAAACACCGGCGGCATGGGCGCCTACGGGCCGCTACCATTTATGACCAGCCAGTTAGCCGAACGCATCAAAACCGAAATTATGCAACCAGCCATTGACGGTATGCGGGCCGATGGCACACCTTATCGCGGTTTGCTCTACGGCGGACTGTTTATAACCGAGGTCGGCGAGCCAAAAGCCATTGAGTTTAATTGTCGTTTTGGCGATCCGGAATGCCAGGTATTGATGATGCTAGTTGATGAAGACTTGTACCCGATTTTGATGGGATGCGCCCAAGGCAATCTAACAAAAGATTCTATAAAACTAAAAACCGGATCGGCAGCCATCGTCTGTTTGGCCTCCAAAGGCTATCCCGGCACAGCTGAAACTGGCTATGAGGTTAAAGGTTTGGACAAGATCAAAGATCCAAACGTTATGATCTTCCATGCCGGCGATAAAAAAGAAAACGGTAAGGTTATCACCAGCGCCGGACGAGTTCTTGGCGTGACGGCCTACGGCAAAGACCTAAAAGGTGCTTTATCAAAAGCCTATGCCCAAATCGGACCCAAAGGGATACATTTTGAGCATATGCACTTTCGTAAGGACATTGGTTTCAGAGTTTTGGGCTAAGGACTTTCAGCTAAGGACTTTCAGCTAAATTTCCATGCACTACCGCACCGACATCGGCCACCGCGTCCTTGCATAATCATTATAATTTGATTATAATAAAGCTATGGCTCAGAAAGTTATCAAAATTGGCGATTCTTTAGGGGTAACAATTCCTAAGAAGACATGCCAAAGGTATGGAATCAAAGCAGGGGATCTAGTCGAAGTTTATGTCGGAAAAGAAGGTAGCGAAATTAAAGTCACAGTGGTGCTACTTAAATCCTAATTACGTTTTGTGTGATTACCGATTGGTTTAAGAGGTATTCCAAAAAGAGCTAGTGTCTTATGCCACTACCGCCTGTGGCACGATAATCTCTCTCGAAGCCCAATAAGCAGTCATTTTTCGTTTGACTCGCTGAATAGCGTTGTCAATAACTTTTTCATCGCCGTCTACCGCGTGTGCCATGTCTCGGTAAGACATACCTTGTAAAAACATCCTGAAGATATCTGATTCGAGCGGTGAGAGTTTTGTACCAAGCATCGCCACCAGACTTTCTAGCTCATCCTTGGCTATGACGATTTCTTCCGGTGTGTGGCTGCTGCTTGGCAACAAGTCTTCAAGGGTCAAAGAACCTACTTCGCCGTCTTTTCTCGTAATCTCTGTCCCAAAACTCCGCGCTTCATTCAAAGGTGTATGTTTACCGCGAGTGGCTACGTGGACGGCTGTAATCATCTGACGTTTTATGCATAACTGGGCAAACTTCTTAAAAGGCGTGCCGGCTTCGGGGTCGTAGCATCTAATCGCTTTCACGAGGCCGATCATACCTTCTTGTAATAGATCGTCGCGCTCGGCTCCGGCCAAAAAATAATGTTTGGCGATTGCCCGGACCAAGCCCGAATAATCCTCTACCAACTTCTCCTTAAGACGTGAGTCGTCACGGGCGGCAGTAATTCTTGTAAAATCCTCATAAAGTATTGCGTATTTTTCCACCGAACTGGGATCAGGTACAGGCTGGTCATTTACAATAAGAACTAATTCGGGCCTTGTGCCTTCAGCCTCAACCAATGCATTCGTGGCGGCAGGCAGCCCCTCTCCAGCTGAAATCGATGGCACGGCGACTCTGCCGAGGGCTATAGGCCGTCGCCCGGGACTGAAATGTACGACTTCGCCGATAGCCGGCTCTAAAATAATACCGTCATCCGGGTTTGCAAGCGGAAAGCAAGGTTCTTTGTTTTCTGCGAAAAGCGCCATAAAGCTCTCTGAGCTAATAAAAACACAAATCCAATATATGCACAAGAAAAAACATCAACTGAAGTACCGACATCGGCTACCGCGTAATTTCTTAACCCATTAATTAGGCATATCACCTTAGCCATCATATAATAGACATTAACTAGGCAACTGCAACACTAAACATCATAGGGAGTCGAAAAGATTGTTGTTGGGCTATGCAACAATAATCAAAGAAAGGACATTGTAATGTCTGTATATAACATTTCTCATCAAGACGAACCCGTCGAGAAACCAGCCGAAGACACACAGCCAGAAGGCGGCGAGAACCAGCCAGCCACACCGGCTAGCAGCTAAGCAGAATTGGGCTCATCTCATGATGGACTCAAACATATAAATTGAAGTAAGAAAGTAGAATAATAATGTCAAGTAAACTATACGTCGGTTCGCTACCATATAGCGTGGACGACAATAAACTAAAAGAACTATTTGCACAGTTTGGTACTGTCGTATCAGCGCAAGTTATCGTGGATAGGGATTCAAACCAGTCAAAAGGTTTTGGATTCGTAGAGATGAAAACTGAGGATGAAGCTAAAGAAGCTATCAAAGCCCTCAATGGTAAAGATATGGATGGCCGTTCAATTATGGTCAACGAGGCTCGTCCTAAAGAGCATGCCGGCGGCGGTTTTGACCGTGGCCGACGTTCCTTCTAGGACGCCGTAAATGTAGAGCCCATCTTTTTT
>MGCV01000006.1:0-8538 GCA_001790575.1 Candidatus Saccharibacteria bacterium RIFCSPHIGHO2_12_FULL_47_17
TAAACGTCTTGCCATTTTAACCTCCATATAGTCTAATTTTCCGACAGTTTCGGTTTGTTGGCAAGTGCAATTAGCAGGCGTTATGATGGAGATATGTTTGAGGAAGTTATTAATAGACTGACACATCGGCCAACCACCGCTCATAAATATGATTTTGGTCACGTATTAATCATTGGTGGATCACCCGGCATGGTCGGCGCACCGCTGCTAGCTGGTCGTGCAGCGCTGCGGATTGGCGCCGGCTTGGTAACGATCGCCTCGACTGCAGACGTGACTGACAAGTTAGAAAAACGAGTCGAAGAAATTATGACTTTGGCCATTTCGGCCAACTCAACAGAAGCCTTGGCCAAGCTCAGAGATTCTATAAATGAGCGCAAAGTCAATGCCGTGGTTGTTGGACCGGGCTTAAGCCCTGACAAAAGCGAGTTAGTTAGACAGTTAGTTAAATCGATTGAACTACCGATGATTATTGACGGTGGGGGCTTAAGCGCACTAAAGGAGGTTAAGACCCTTCAATCTAAGGGTCGTACCCTTAGAGATGTAGTGTTGACGCCACATGCCGGCGAATTCAAAAGATTAATTGGCCGGGATTTGCCTAAAGATGAAAATGAACTCAAAAAACTAGCCAAAAACTTTGCCAAACGAAATTCAATAATTTTGGTGCTAAAAGGTCACCCAACCTATGTGACCACCGGAGCAGGCGATTTATATGAAAATCGAACCGGTGGTCCGGGATTGGCTACTGCCGGAACAGGCGATGTTCTGGCCGGCATGATCGCTGGCTTAATTGCTCAAGAAATTGAACCGGCAGAGGCCGCCAAAGCCGGAGTTTATATTCATGGACTAGCTGGCGATTTGGCCGTCAAGCAAAAAACCCAAGCTGGTCTAATCGCCTCCGACGTTATCGAATTTATTCCATCAGCCTTAAAGACTTTAGAGTAGTTCAGTTAGTTATATCAGCGTACTAGTACGCTGATATGGGGAGGTAAGAAGGACAGTAAAAAATACAATTTGCAAAAACTCTCCCCCGGTCTATTATTAGGAAGCTTAACCCGTATGGAATTTTCGTCAAAGACGAATTCCACAGGGTTAATCCAATGGAACTCCCGCCTTGGGCGGGACGGCCAAAGCCGGTTCCATTGGGATTAACAACTAATCGCTGGAAGTTGGTGAAATTCCAACACTGTGCCGCAACGGTGAATTTCGTAGAAATTCACCCTGAGCGAATCCGTCTTTTGCGGATGAGTCGAAGGGTAATACGAAGTGAGTCCGATACAGCAAAAACCGCAAGTAGCGGGAGTCTCGAGCAAGACTAAAGGATTTGGCAATTACATCCTCTTTGTCTGCCGGGGCAAGGAGGATTTTTTATGAGCCGAGTAGCTCACTCTCTCAAAACAAAATTATCAACTTTAATGATTGTCTTGCTGGTGATTGGCGCTGGCGGCGTAGCGTCGGTGCTCACTCAAGATGAAACGCCCAAAGCTCAAATTACTACTGAGCAATCACAAACCACTTACGTTAAATATCATGGCGTCGAGGGCCAGACCGCGCTTGATCTTCTAAAAAAATACGCGCTTGTCGAAACCAAACATTACGACTTTGGTGATCTTGTCACCTCGGTTAACGGTACGCCCGGTAACGGGCCAAAGTATTGGAGCTTTTATGTTAATGATAAACTGGCGGAAGTTGGGGCTGGCACCTATGTTACCAACGACGCAGATACAATCGAATGGAAACTCCAGTAAGAAAATTTAGGACTTTTGATATCGCGATAGCGGTCTGCTTGATCGCCATCGTGGTGTCATTGCGCTTACTGCCGCATCCGGCCAATTTTGCGCCGGTGGCAGCCGCCGCCATTTTCGGCGGTGCGGTGCTGCCGCGCCGTTTAGCTTTGGCGGTGCCCCTAGCCGCCATGATAGCTTCCGATTTAATCATCGGCCTGCACGATCTAGTCCTTTTAACTTGGGGCAGTTACGCCTTGTTTGCTCTAACCAGTAGCTTCTGGCTGCGTAAGCTAACCTTGCTGCGTGGTGCCACATTAACCATTAGCGCTTCGCTTTTCTTCTTTGTCGTTACCAATTTTGGCGTTTGGTTAACTTCTGGCATGTACGCCCATACCTGGGCTGGCCTAGTCCGTTGCTATGAACTGGCTTTGCCATTCTTCCGAAATACCTTAATGAGCGATATTGTCTACACCGCTGTTTTGTTTGGCGCCTACGGGCTGGCTATCAAAGTTGGTCAGCGCCTGCTTTTGCGAACTAAAGCAGACTTTTAGAAGTTAGTGAGGTCAAGCCTTTGACAATTGCCCGGCCGAGTTTTCGATCATGTTCGGCTTCTTCGTCAAGCGCCCCAAACTCATCCTCCAATAGTTTGAGGTGCTGATCGCGGAATTTTTTGAAGGCGCTCTTTTTGAGACCGGATTTTTTAACAAAGGCGCTGATTTTTTCACTGCCAATGTAGTGAGGCAAAATTACATAGCTGGCACCTTGGCGGTAAAGCTTAGCGGCCTGTCGTGGGTTTTCGGCTTCACAGATAACCACTGCCTCGGGATTTCTTGTTTCGACGTGCGTCAGCAGAATCAAATTAGTCTGAAAGTCGGTGATAGTTGAGACAATCAGTTTGGCTCGTTCAATGCCAGCCTCCTCCAAAAGTTCAATGTCAGTGGCGTCACCGTAGAGGTAGTTAATCCCGCGGTGCTCCATGGTTTCGATAACTTCCGGATCATAATCGACCACCACATAACTTTTTTTGAGCTCTTTGAAAACGTTAACAAATTCATGCCCGCCCTTTTGGTAGCCAAACAGGATAAAATCATAACGGCTTGACGGGTAATGTTCGTGGCGAGTGTGCCGTCTTTCAAATAGATGAAGATGTTTTTCAGTGAGACCGTAAAGTCTATCGCTAAAGGTCACCAGATAGGTTGATATGGCAATTGAAATTAGAGCAACAACGGTTAGCAACACCACGATATGTTGTTCGATTAAACCTTTTTCGTAACCTAAAATTACAAAAATAATCGAGAACTCACTGACCTGAGTCAGATTTAAACCAGTCTTAAAAGCCGTGCGCCTAGTGTAACCAAGCAAACCAAGTCCGGTCATAATGATCAGGGGTTTGAGCATGACGACAATTAAAATTCCGGCAATAATTAGGCCAACCGAATCACTGAGCTGGCTAAATGATAGCTGTGTGCCAAGGGCGATAAAAAATATAACCACAAAAAAGTCGCGCAAGGGGCGCAGCCGGGCGGCAATTTCTTGGGCGTACGGCAGACCGGCCAGGAAGATGCCAGCCGCCAATGCGCCAATTTCCATTGAAAAACCGACTTTGGCAAACAAAGCAGCTATGCCAAGACCCCAGGCAATGGCGAAAAGAAAAAGCAGTTCTTGGTCAGCGGCGATCAGTTTTTGCAGATGCGGCAAGACATATCGGCTGACCCAGTACATGCCAGCACCGATCAATAGGCCCTTAAAGGCTAGTGAAACTAAGGGTCCGGCGGCCAGCCACTGGCCTTCGTGGGCTGAGGCTACAAACATGATGGCTATGGCGGCGACAACGTCTTCAACCACTAAAGCACCAATCGTCAATTTGCCGTAGAGTCGGCCCTGTTCCCGTTTATCGCTTAGCAATTTTAGGGCCACAATGGTACTGGAAAGGCCAAAGCCCAGACCAACGAAGAAAGCTTCGGCGCTACTTAGGCCAAAGGCTGAACCAACTAGCCAGCCGATGATGGTGGTAATGGCTATCTGGGCCGAAGCAACAGTTATTGATGGCCGTACTACCTCAGCAATGACTCTCGGACTCATGCCCAGTCCAATGATGAAAAGCAGCAAGGCGATGCCTAGATCGCCAAAGATAGATAAAGTTTCCGGCGATTTGATTAGCTTAAACAGGGCCGGTCCGACAATAATACCGGTAATAATGTGTCCGATTAAAAGCGGCTGGCCGATGCGGCGCATAATCAGAGCCACGCCGGTACCAATGGCGATAACTGCAGCTAGTCCCGCAAAAAGGGTTTCCACTAAGCTATAGATTACAGCATAAGAACAATCATCGGCTAGTTAACAAATTAAAGATAAAAAGTAAGCCCTTTGCTATGATTAGCCTAATGGACGCTAACCATCAAAATAATCGAATCAAACAAAACGCCCATAACCTATTAGCTAACGAGCTAGTTAATCTTGAAGAAAGATGGAGCAAGTGGCCTTACAAAAATACAACCCTACTGCTAATCAGTCTGGTAGTCTTCTTTTATCTGGCTAAAACACCGGCGGTCGACAATTTAATTCGCCAAGCTGGCGACCTCGGCTATTTTGGCGCCTTTATCGCCGGAATTTTCTTTGTCTCAACCTTTACCATCGCGCCTGCGGCGGTTGTCTTATATCATTTGGCCGACAAATTACAGGCCGTGGAGATTGCCATTCTGGCCGGCCTAGGGGCGATGATTGGCGATTATTTGATTTTCAGGTTTATGAAGGGCAGGGTATTTGTGGAACTACGACCTTTGTTTTTAAAATACGGCCGGCCCTATTTTAAGGTTCTGTTTAAAAGCCCATACTTTGGCTGGTTACTACCCGCTGTCGGAGCCTTTATTATCGCTTCGCCTCTGCCCGATGAAGCCGGGGTTAGCATTCTTGGCCTGTCAAAAATAAAGCGCTGGCAATTTTTCATGATTGCTCTGGTGCTTAATGCCGTTGGTATCTTTTTTGTGGTTAGTGCCGCTAGACTAATCTAGGAAGCACATCTCTCTATATAATAGTGCTTATGTATCTTTGGCATACGCTGCTTTTACATGATTTGTTTTCGACCCTAGATTCGAACGAGCATGGTCTTTCAACTGTTGAGGCCGACAAACGGCTGCGCCAATTTGGCTATAACGAAATTGCCGCCAGCAAGGAGCCTTTTTGGAAAAAGCTGCTGGCACCCTTTAGAAGCATTTTTATAATAATTCTGTTGATAGCGGCACTGATAAGTTTTATCAGCGGCAAGCAGCTTGACGGCACGGTTATTTTGATAATCATTGCCATTAATTCGATTATTTTCTTAAGCCAACAGCACACCACCAATCGGGTTTTAAAAAGCCTGAAACAACATTACGAACAAACTGTCCAAGTGTTGCGGGCCGGTCAAGTTATCCAGCTTAATTCCAAATTTTTAGTACCCGGCGACATCATTTTGCTAAGTGAGGGCCAGAAGATACCGGCCGATGCCAGAGTCATTAAGGAGGAAAACTTATTCATTGACGAATCATCTTTGACCGGTGAATCTTTGCCGATTAAGAAGAATGTTAGTGTACTATCGGCTGCCAAGAAACTGTTTGAGCGCGATAATATGCTATTTGCCGGCACCTACATACTTTCTGGTAGCGGCCAAGGCCTGATTGTCAGTACTGGTTCACAGACCGAGTTTGGCAAAATTGCCAAGTTGGCCGTCAAACAGGAGCCGAAAAGTCCTCTCCAAAAAAAGATCGATCAGATAGTTAATAAACTCATCAAAGTTTTAGCTGTCTTAGCTTTGGCGGTTTTTTTGTTAAGCCTGGCCCGCGGCATTGAAATAAATGAGGCCTTGCGTTTTGTATTAGCCTTCGGGGTTTCGGCAGTGCCGGAGGATCTGCCGATAGCCCTGACAATCATTTTTGTCTTGGGTATGCGCCGCCTGGCAAAACATAAAGCACTGGTTAGATCGATGTCGGCGATTGAGAACGTCGGTTTAATTACAGTCATCGCAACCGATAAAACCGGCACCTTAACTAAAAACCGACTCAAGGTAGCACAGGCGTGGTCGACTCAGCCAAAGTTGGATATCAAGCAGGTCGCCTTTAAGGCTTTAGGCGATGCCAGCACCCTTGAACCCTTTGACCATGCTCTTAAACAATTTGCCGGCTCAGGTTTTACCAAAACCAAACCCGAAAAAAACTATCCATTTAATCAGCAGCAGCGGGCCAGCGGCGTGCTCTGGCAGGAGGCTGCAAAGCACCGCCTTTATCTAAAAGGTGCGCCGGAGCACATCATCAAACTTTGCCAGCTTAATCAAGACCACCAAACTAAGGCCGAGGCACAGCTTAGACAAATGGTGGCTAATGGTTTTAGAGTAATCGCCATAGCCAGAACAGAGCTTAAGTTGGTTCCGCCCAACCTCGAGAATCTAAAAAGCTATAATCTTGAACTTTTAGGACTGGTGGCTTTTGCCGATGAGCTAAGACCGGAATCGGCTCCGTCAATCGCCGCCGCCCAAGCTGCCGGCATATCGGTCAAAATGATTACCGGCGATCACTTTGACACAGCCTTTCACATTGGCCGGCTTTTAAATATCAGCCGTCGCCGCGACCAAGTTATTGCTGGCGATGAACTGCCGGCAAATGAGGCCGAGTTGGTAGCTTATGTAAAACACAAGAACGTTTTTGCGCGCATCCTACCAAAACAAAAATTCAGCCTGCTGGCCGCCCTGAAGCGATCCGAGATAACGGCCATGACAGGCGACGGTGTCAACGATGTGCCAGCCCTGACCAATGCCGATATTGGTATTGCCATGGCTTCAGGCAGCGATATCGCCAAAGATGCCGGCGACATTGTGCTACTCGATAATAATTTTGCGACGATTGTAAAAGCCATTAGCGAAGGGCGGGTGATCTACGACAACATCCGCAAAATGCTGTTTTATCTGCTGTCGACTACTCTTGGGGAAGTTTTGACGATAATCGGCGCACTTCTGCTTGGACTGCCGCTACCGGTGACAGCCATTCAGATATTATGGGTCAATCTAGTGACCGATACGGCTTTGGTGATTCCGCTTGGCCTAGAGCCGGCGGAAGCCGACCATATGAACCGACCGCCGCGCCAACCTAAAGCGCCAATTCTTGATAAGACGATTTTGACTCGGATTGTAATTGTTGGCGGAGCCATGGCCATTAGCATCTTGGCCTATTTCACCTTGTTGACCCATTGGGGCTACTCACACGAATATGCTCAAACTGTTGCCTTTGCTATGTTGGTTGTGTCCCAATGGGTCAATGCCTTCAATGCCCGGAGTGAAGGCCAATCTCTTTTGAGCCGTCTGCGCACGCCAAACTATAAACTTTTGGTTGGCTTGGCGCTGGCAATGCTGGCTCAAGCTCTGGTCATGTTCGGCCCACTGCAAGAGGCTTTCGACATTCAAGCCGTAAGCTCGGCTCATTTACTAACAGGATTGGCTATAACCAGCGCGGCTGTTTATTTGGCAGCCGAAATTCACAAGCAGCTGCATCGCAAGATCTCGATTTAGATTTTATCTTAAGCAAGAATAATAGTTGCCAAGCCCAAAAAGGCCATAAAGCCCAGTACGTCGGTAGCCGTGGTTATAAAAACGGTGGCCGAGCTGGCCGGGTCTTTGTGGAGTTTGGACATGACTAGCGGCACAATCGTGCCAAACATTGCGGCCACTAGTAGGTTTATAACCATTGCCAGCGCCAAGACTAAAGCAATTGCCGGCTCGTTGTCTTTAGCTAGCACAACTAAAGCGACAATAAAACCATTAATCAAACCATTAATAAACCCAGCGCCAAGTTCATTGCGGAGGGTAGCGTAGGCACTTTTGAGATCTATTTGCCTAAGAGCAATACCGCGAACGACGACCGCCAAAGTTTGGGTGGCGGCATTACCGCCCATGCCGGCAACAATCGGCATATAGACGGCCAGCAAGACATATTTAGTTATAGTCTCTTCAAATAGACCAACCGTAAAGGCCGCCAAAAAAGCCGTGGCTAAGTTTATGATCAGCCATTTGTAACGGAATTTAACTTTGCGTTTGGCCGAATCTGTTACCGTCTCTTCGGCGCTAACACCCGCAAAGCCATACAGGGAGGCCGATTCCTGCTCTTGCATCAGGTTTAGCACATCATCCGAGTAGATAATGCCAATGGCATCACCGTTGTCATTGATAACCGCCACTTTAGAATGCGGGTGGGAGCGAAACTGTTCGGTGACTTCGTCATGGCTGGCCGAATGCTTGATGGTATGAATCCGCTTAATGTAGCGGGTGATCTTCTCACCAGGCCGGCCAAAACCAAGCTCGTGCCCCGGCAAAAAGCCGGTTAGTTTCTCATCCCTCATAACCAGAATAATTGGCAGCCGGCCCGTCCTTTTCTCATGCAGTTTAAACTTTTTGGCGACCGTGGCAACCTCATCATCAGCATCAACTTGGATATAGTCTACATTCATTAGACCGGCAGCCGTATTCGGATCAAATTCCAGTAGCTGGGAGACCATGTCGCGCAGTTCATAACTAAGATGCTCAAGTATTTTTTGCCGTTTGTGCTTGCCAAGTAGCTGGAGCATGTCAGTGGCGTCATCGGGGTCCAGTTTTTCGAGTACTGCCACCAAATCTGTTTCTGGAATCCGGACTAGCAGATCACGTCTGATATGGCGAGTTAAAGTCAGCAGTAGTTCAGCCCTTTTTTCGATTGGCACATTCAAAAAAAGCCGGAGCCGGCTTTCGGGATGAAAGGAAATTTCATGAATTAGCTGATTAAGTCTTTGTTTAGACTTTTTGTTATTTGCCATA
>MGCV01000006.1:8545-16426 GCA_001790575.1 Candidatus Saccharibacteria bacterium RIFCSPHIGHO2_12_FULL_47_17
TTTGCCATATATGACCCTAATTATAGAATAAAAATCCTAAACCTCGCACCGCCGCCCTGCCAGCCAGCGCAGCCGGCTGCACCGGCGGCTCTTGGCGCATTGCGGCGTCAGCGGCCTGCGGGGCTCGCTCACCGTATGTGAATATACGGCTCGCTCGCTCCGCACGTAGCTTTTCTTGCACTGCATCCAAGTGCGAGGCTTAGGGGGTTGACCTACTAATACGCTTATGTCAGACTTACTCTACTGATTGAGGTTCTGAGAGACTTCTATCAAATCAAAAATCCAAAAAAAAGGAGAAAACCAGGAATGCCTATTAAGGTGGTATTTAGGTCCTCAAGAGAAAAAAGGATTAGAGTCGCAATCGCGCGTGAAAGCGCTTGGCACGACTACCTAGTTTACTGAATAAATTTTCAAGAATAACGCTGCTGGATGCTAGTCAAGACGCAAGCGAGCAGCGGAACTTGCAACACAGACTAGCGCCAGAAGCAATAGCGGTGCGGCCGGCTGCGCCGGTCGGCAGGCTATTGCGGTGCGTTGTTCTTGGCGAATTCGGCGTCCAGCAGGGCTTGAAATTTAGCAACTGTCGGCCGGTTAGTCTCATCAGTCAGCTTGGAAAGTTCAATATATTGGCCGTTTAAAAAGAAAGTTGGGGTGGCCATTTGCTGGCCGGTCTTTTTAAATTCCGCCGAATCGGCGTTGATTAGGTCATTAACTTTGGAGCTTTCATAGTCGGCCCTAAACTTAGTCAAATCTAAGCCTAAACTTTGGGCATAACCATCAAATAGGCTGCGGGCATTATTTGAATTCGTCCAAGCACTCCAATTACTCGACTCATACAACAGATCGTGCATCTCCCAGAACTTATTCTGCAGGTCGGCGGCTTCGGCAGCCCGCGTCGCAGCAAAGGCGTTTTTATGGACGCTGATGAGTGGCAGATTACGAAACTGCAGCTGCATGTTGGCAGAGTTAGCCTCAAATACCTGATTAACTATCGGTTCGTAAAGCTCACAGACGGCACACTCATAATCACCCCATTCCACTAAGGTCACGTTTTTGGCGTTACCGCCCTTGACATGATTAGTCGGCTGAACCTGCGAAGAGCCTGTTTGATTGTTTCCCGAATCATTTGAATTTTTGCTAAAGACAAAAATCCCGACAAAAATCAGAATTAAGGCCGTCAAAATTACTAAAAACCGTCTGTCCATCCCGTTAGAACTCACACTCCAATTTACAAACATTATATAGGGTTGGATAACAGTTTTGGTGTCCAACGTACGGACTTATATCGAAAATGAGGGTTTGAGTTCTAACGGGATCCATCCAGCGTCTCCTTGTTCCTTTTATAATAACATGTCGCAGTATAAATTCAGAAAAATGGAGTTGGAGTAAGATAAATATAGTGAATACGCCCTTGATTGCTCTGCTGGTATTTTTGCTGCTAGGTTCGCTAATTCTGGATTGGGCGATTAACGCTCTGCCGGCTAGGGAACTGCGCCGCCGGGCTCGGTCTGATTTGCCTGATGCCAGGTCAGCTTACAGAATTAGTAAATTAGTAAATTACGGCTGGGTGGTTAAATTTTTATTATGGCTTTTTGGCACCGCCACGGCCGTGGTCTTGGTGCTTTGGTCAACAAAAACGTCTTATTTATTGGCGACGGCAATTGCTTCATTGATTGGTTTGTTGGTACTTTATCGCCGACGGCTACCGAATAGTTCTGGCTTACTAAATAGTCTGGCTGGCTGGTTGGCAGTTGGAATGGCTTGGCTGCTCCACTTTATTGAGCCGCTACTCAATAAATTACCCCATAAAGAAAACCGTCAGTTGAACACGGGCTTGTTCGAGACGGCCGACCTGGAAGATTTGCTCAAACTCCAGGCTCACCAGCCCGACAACCGCATATCATTCGAAGATCTTGATACGGCTCGCGCCGCTCTTAGCTTCAGCACTAAAACAGTGGCTTCCGTGATGGTTCCAATTAAAGACGTGCGTATCGTTTTGCCCGATGAGGCCATTGGCCCGCATTTGATGGACGAGCTCCACGCCAGCGGCTATTCATCTTTCCCGGTCGGCAAAAAAGTTGGCAAGAAATTACCACTTCAAATTGAAGGCACGGTTTATTTAAAAGATCTGGTGGCCAATCCGCTAAAAACAATTGCCAGCCAGGTAGCTACCGACGAGGTCTCTTACATTGCCGCGGACAAAAAATTAATAGAAGCCCTGGAAGAATTTTTGCGGGGCCATACTTTGCTGCTAATTGTCAGCAATGAACGAGAAGAACCAGTTGGCGCAGTGTGGTTGGAAGATATCTTAGAACGATTGCTGGGACGCAAAGTCTTGCCCGAAGTTGACAACCCGGCTGATGCTGACATTCGCACGTATCCGAGCAGGCCGAAGAAAAAATGGTAAAATAACACCGACCTGTCCCGTTAGAGGCCATGAGGACTAACTTTAATAAATATCGTATTATGATTAAACTCCGAGTTTCGAATATGACTAATCTAACATTCATAAGGACTTTAATGGGATGACAAGAGTTTTGAGCCGCGATGTTGCCGGTTCGGTTGGCAAGACGGTTAAGCTACAGGGCTGGCTCCATAAAAAACGTCTGATAGGCGGTATTAATTTTATTTTGGTGCGAGACCGCGGCGGTTTAATTCAGATCGTCCTGCAGGATGAGAAACAAGTCGAAAAGCTTCGCGGTTTGCAAATCGGTACTATCTTGAGTGTTCAGGGCAAGGTGACCCGCGAACCCCGTGCTCCTGGCGGCGCCGAAATTCACGATCCGCAAATTACTGTCGAAGTTGCAGTAACTGATGAGCCGCCAATCGAAATTGATAAACCGCTTAGCCATCAGCCGGACAACTTAGATACATTATTTGATAACCGCCCGGTTGGTCTGCGTAACATTGCTGAACAGTCAATATTTAAGATCCAAGCCGAGGTCAAGGAGGCCTTCCGTCAATTTCTGCGCAGCCAAGAATTCACCGAATTTAACTCACCGAAATTACTGGCCGGTGCCACCGAGGGCGGGGCGGAGGTCTTTAAACTGGATTATTTTGGCAAGAATGCCACCTTGGCTCAAAGTGCCCAGTTTTATAAGCAAATTATGGTTGGTGTATTTGAGCGAGCTTTTGAAATTAATCCAACTTATCGAGCCGAACCAAGTGCCACGACTCGGCATATGACCGAGTTCATTCACATCGATGCCGAGGTAGGCTTTATAACACTCTCCGAATTACTTGACTTGTTAAGTAATTGTTTAAACTTTGTAGTTGATCATGTTTGGAAAACTTCCAAAACCGAGCTGGAACTTTGGCAAGCCAAAAAACCAGTCTTGCCAGCCAAAATCCCGGCTCTGACTATGACCAAAATCCACAGTTTATATACCAAGGCCACTGGCGAGGATACGACCAAAGAGTTGGATTTGCGGCCAAATGAAGAGCGCTGGATTTGCGAATATGCCAAAAAGGAGCTAGGCTCCGAAGCCGTCTTTGTGACTGAGTGGCCCAAAGCGGATGCCAAATTTTACCACAAACTATATGACGACAAACCAGATATAGCCGAACGTTTTGATCTTTTATTTCGTGGTGTCGAACTGGCCACTGGCAGTATGCGCGAACACCGCTATGACGTTCTAGTAAAGCAACTCAAGGAAATGGCCAAAGGCGATCCACAGTCGCCCGGTTTTAAATACTACTTGATGGCCTTTAAATATGGTATGCCGCCACACGGCGGTTTTGGTTGGGGACTGGAACGTACCGTCGAGAAAATCATCGGTCTCAGCAACGTAAAGGAAGCAACTTTATTCCCGCGGGATATCAACAGGTTGACACCATGAGAAATCTGACGATTATTAAGAGGTCGCACCTTGTGACTTCGCTACAAGGAACGACCTCCGAGCCAAAGGCTCGAGCCACCTTATTCCCACGCGACATCAACCGTCTAGCTCCCTAATGAATCCGTACGAAAAAATTATTGAATTATTGAAATCGAACAAGGTTTGGTTTGAGAAGTTGGAGCATGAGCCGGTCTATACAAGCGAGCAGGCCGCGGCTGTCCGCGGCATGGATTTAGAGTCCGGCGCTAAAGCTCTGCTTTTTAAGGCCGATAATGATTTTGTTTTGGTGGTGCTAGGCGGTCACAAGAAAGTCGATTGGAAAAAATTAAAGACGCATCTTGGTGTTAAGAAAATTCGGATGGCTACGCCAGAGGAAGTTGTCGAGCAAATGGGCGTAGAGGTTGGCGCTTGTTACCCGTTTGGCAATGTGGCCAATCTGCGAACTTTAGCCGACAAATCATTGGCCGAGCCAAAAATTATTTCCTGCAACCCCGGCCGCCATGACGTTTCGATCAAATTTAAATTTTCTGACTTCCAGAAACTAGTTCAGCCAGAAGTAGTTAGTGTCACATAAATACAAAAGCAGAAACATGCTAAGTCGTAAAGGGCGGACTTTGATAATATAAAAAGAATGTTTGGTAGGGTTTGGAGAACGCTGCGAGGTGATCCGCGCAACAAACGGTTGCCGCGACTGAGCCTACATTTCTTTACTCGACCCAAATTATCTCTAGCTATTTGGCTGGTAGTGGCGGCCTTTGGTCTAACCAGCTATAGTTCGCTACTTAATCGCGAGGGCTGGCCGAGCGTCAACATCCCATTTGCCGTAGTTAACAGTAGTTATTTAGTAAATGATCCGGCCAAAGTTGATAACGAGGTGGCCCAGCCTTTGAGTGAGGCGATTTTAAAATTTGATAAAACCAAACGCATTCAAAGTCAGAGCTTCGCTAACTTTGCGACCATAGTTGTGGAGTATGACAGCGGCACTGATAGTGAGTCGACCACGCCGCGCCTGGAGCAAGAAATTAAAAGTAAACTCAAACTGCCCGAGCAGGCCGCCTTAAAATTTGAAAACCCCAAATTTGGTTTTACTGAACGCGGCGATGATATGGTTATCTCTTTTTACGCCCGCGATAATTCAAGCTCGGCTCTAGAAATTGCTGGCAAGGCCAAAGAGGCTGAAGCCTTTCTGAAGCAGCAGAATTTGAGCTTGGTTCAACAACTATCACTGATTGACCAATTTGTGCGCGGCATTGATCTGGCTACCGGCCAAGAAGCTGTAACTCAGCGTTATTTCGACCGCTACGGTGTGAGAGAAAGTAGTCAAAATAATTTCTACCCCTCGGCCTCGATTGGCTTAAATGCCAAAGCCGGTGCCGATATCGTTGAATACGACAAGCAAGTGCGGGCGGCTGTTGATAAGCTAAACCAGCAACCCCAGTTCAATGATAACTATCAGGCAACCATCAGTGCCAGCTATGCGCCGGATATCAAATCCCAGATAAACGAGCTGCAAAAAGCCCTGCTCGAAGGCTTGGCGGCCGCCTTACTTATTGGTGCCATTGTCATAGCTTTGCGAGCATCCTTAATAACCGTTATCTCGATGGTGACGGTCATTGCTATTACGCTCGGCATATTATTCTTGATTGGCTATACGCTCAATACCATTACCTTGTTTGCGCTGGTGCTTGGTCTGGCGTTAATCGTCGATGACACTATCATCATGATTGAGGCAATTGATGCCCAACGGCGTCGTACCAAGGAGGCCCGCCAGGCCGTTAAAGTTGCCACCAGCAAAATTAGCCGCGCCATGACGGCCGCGACCTTTACAGCGATTTTGAGTTTTGCGCCGTTAATTTTCGTCGGCGGTATTTTGGGCGACTTCATCCGGGCCATTCCGGTAACCGTCATTATTGGACTGCTGACCAGTTTGCTGGTAGCCTTAATTTTCATTCCGACGTTTGCCAAATATCTGCTGCTTGGCAAGAAACAAATGGGTGAGGGTAATGTCGTTGAAGTGGCAGCCGGCGTCGAGGCTCGCATTGCCCGCTTTATCGGCCGGCCGCTGAAGTGGGCTAAACATTCCAGGCGGCGCGTCTGGGGCACTGGCATAGCGGCTGTCTTAATCGGTTTAGGTTTTATCATGGCCGGCGGCTATTTATTCTCTAAAGTCACTTTTAATATTTTCCCGCCGGTTAAAGACAGTAATGGCCTGATGATTAACATGACTTTCCCCGATGGCACCACCATCGATCAAGCTGGGCAACTGGCCGATAGGATTGACTCTGTTGTCGGTAAAACCGTTGGCACGGAATTTCGCGAGGCGGCTTATTATTCTTCCGGCACCGGCCAAATGGCAAGGCTGCGGGTAATCCTAACGCCATATGATCAGCGCGACATTAGAGCGCCGCAGATTGTTAATAGCGTTCAGAAAGCGGTCGAAACGCAGGTTAAGGAAGCCAAAGTAAAAGTCGGTCAGGAAGACGTTGGCCCGCCGGCGGCTGCCTTTGTTGTTCAAATCCGGACTGACGACCGAACCAAGGCTTACGCTCTGGCTAAAGACTTGGCGGACTTCCTGCAAAAGACAATCTTAACTCGGCCGAGTGGCGAGAAAGCCAAAATAACCACCACGACCGTTGGCACGCCAGAAATTATTACTCGCGCCGATGGCCAGCAGTATGTTTCGGCTAGTGCCGAATTTGATGGCACCGATACCTCCACGCTAGTAACGCTGGCCCAAAACGCCATCAATAAAGAATTTGACGAAAAAAGGCTGGCCCAATATGGCCTAGGCAAAGACACTCTTAAATATGATCTCGGTCAGGAAAGCGAAAACCAGGAATCTTTCAAAACCTTGCTGATTGCCTTTCCGGCGCTGCTAATAGCCATTTATGTTCTGCTAGCATTTCAGTTCCGCTCCATGTTGCAGCCGGCGCTGATCTTCATGGCTATACCATTCAGCTTGTTCGGCATCACACTCGGTCTTTATCTGACCGATAACGCCTTTAGCTTCTTTGCCATGCTCGGCTTCTTTGCGCTACTGGGCCTGTCAATTAAGAACACAATTTTGCTGACCGACTATGCTAACCAAGCCCGCGCTGCTGGGATGGGTCCGGTCGATGCGGTTTATGAAGCGCTGCAGGAGCGCTTCCGGCCGCTAATTGCTACTAGCTTCACGGCCGTGGTGGCTTTGACGCCGCTGGCACTGACCAGTCCATTCTGGGAAGGCTTGATGGTGGTGCTGATCTTCGGCTTGTTATCAAGCACCTTTTTGGTAGTGACCGTGTTTCCTTATTATTATCTGGCGGCCGAATACCTACGACTAAAGATCAGCCGCCAAAGCTTCCTGGTTTGGCTAATTGCCAATGCCGGCGGAATATTTATCCTTAATCTATTTGTTAGTATCGGTTTGGCTTTTCAGGTTATGATCGCCTTCAACCTCGGCCGCTTGGCTTGGCGGCTGGGCCGGCGTTTCGGTCTCCGTCGTACCTAGTATAATTTAAGTATGGCAGATGAGCAGGGAAACGAAGGTGGCCAGCCGGAAGTTAAGCGATCTGAGCTGGAATATTCAACGGCCGACTACGACAACTGGCAGCCGCCGCAAAAACCGCGCCGTAATTACAAAAAACCTTTGCTTATCATAGTCGCCGGACTATTAGTCTTGACGGCCGGATTTGCAATTTATGCGTTAGTATTCAAAAAAAATCAGCAGGCCCCTAATTTGGAAGCGCCATGCAAGGATGGTCTCTGCCAGGCAAATCAAAATCAAACCAAGCCGATTTCAGCCACAACCAAAAACTATGCCTCACAAAACTTTACCCTCAGTTTCGATTACCCTGAGGACTGGACAGTTAGCGATGAACAGGGCAGTGGAATTATGAGCGTCAAATCGCCGGCCGTTTCTCTAACTGACTCCGCCGGCCAAAAAATCACAGGCCAAATAACTCTAACCTTCAGAAACAAAACTCAAAAATTGACCGAATTTGACGGAGGCAGTGCGGTGGCTGTTCGTGATTCCGAAAAAATTGCCTACACTAAACCAACC
>MGCV01000007.1 GCA_001790575.1 Candidatus Saccharibacteria bacterium RIFCSPHIGHO2_12_FULL_47_17
CGGCTGGGAGGCGGGTTATCGCACGCTTTACTTTCCCTCGGCCGTACTGACCCATCACGAAGGAGTTGTCCGGGCCAAGCACAAAACCATTTCGGACAAGGAAAAGCAATCGCTTGAATATTTCTGGCGCAAATGGAAACCTTGGTTTGATGAGCGTAACGTCAGCAACGGGGCCGGTCAGCGCCGGATCATTTTTGTGCTTCAGACATTTGGCCTGTCCGGTGGTATTAAAAATATCTTCGAGCAGGCCAATCGGCTGGCGCTCCGTAACTTTGCCATCGAAATTTGGGGGCTAGACCGCGATCAACCGGCCTGGGACTTATCGGAAGCTATAAAAATCCGAACCTTTAAAAATTATGAGCGCTTAACGCAGGCTCTATCGAATGAGGAAGCCATCAAGGTGGCCACCTGGTGGGAAACGGCCTTCCCAGTTTGGCTGGCCTCGGTCAGAAAAGGCATACCAGTTTATATGATTTCCGAATTCGAAACTTGGTTTTATCCCAATGACGTTCTGGCTCAATCAATGGTGGTGTCTTGTTACCGCAAAGAATTCCGCAACCTAACTATTTCTAGCTACAACAAAGAAGAACTGCAAGCGATTGGTCTGCCGGCGACGCTGTTGCCATGCGGCTACGACGACAAAACCTACAAGCCGCTTAAAGATGTTGCTAGGCTCGATAATGTGCTGCTGGCGGTGGGCCGAGGTTTTTTCCAGAAAAATTTTGGCATGACGCTAAAAGGCTGGAAATTACTTGGCGAGCAGCGCCCGGATATGTGGCTATACGGTGCTGAGCCTCAAATGGCTAAACTTGATAAGAAGATCACCTACTTTAAAAAACCGACCAATCAAGCGGTCAACAAACTTTATAACCAGGCCACCATGTTTGTCCAAACCAGCCGTCATGAAGGTTTTGCTCTGCCAATTTTGGAAGCCATGGCTGCCGGTTGTCCAGTAATTTGCACAGATGCGCATGGCAACCGCGATTTTAGTCTGGCTGGTAAGAATTGCTTGATGGTGGACCATGATGACAAAGAAGCTTTGGCCGCCGCGATTAAAAAGTTGCAAGGCAGTAAAAATCTGCGCCAGCGTTTGGGTAATGAAGGCTTAAAAACCGCTCGCAAATTTCGTCTTGATGCGATAATGCGGATAGCCGAAAAATTTTATCGGGAAGTAGCTTAAGATGGCCAAATCTAACAATCTAAGTCTTATACGCGAGCTGGTCGCCAGTGACTTTAAACTCCGCTACCAAGGTTCAATTCTAGGCTATTTATGGTCGCTGCTTCGGCCACTGATGCTTTTTGGCGTGCTGTATGTGGTATTTACAAAAGTTATTAGGATTGGTGATGGCGTGCCTTACTACCCGGCTTATCTACTGCTGGGTTTAGTGCTTTGGACCTTTTTTACTGAAGCTACGCTATCGGGCATGAACGCTATCACTGGCCGTGGCGATTTGATTCGTAAAGTTGCCATCCCCAAATACATAATTGTGATTAGCACCAATGTTTCGGCACTGGTTAATTTTAGCCTTAATATGGTGGTCGTGGGCATTTTTATGGTGGCCGGGGACGTTCCATTGCGCTGGACATTACTGGTAGTACCGCTGCTTATCGCTGAGCTAATGATTTTTGCCCTGGCAGTGTCTTTCCTGCTTTCAGCCCTATTTGTAAAATTTCGAGATATCAGTCACATTTGGGACGTGGTGCTGCAGGTCTTCTTTTACGCCGTGCCGATACTTTATCCCTTAACTTTCCCGCCACAAAGAATCGCTGAATTTATAAGCATTAATCCTTTGACGCAAATTTTCCAAGATATTCGCTGGTTGGCTATAACGCCCCAGACGCGGACAACCGAGAACGTTTTTAATAGCCAGATCGGTAGAATTATACCGATCGCTATCATTTTATTGATAATTGTCCTGGCTTGGTGGTACTTCCGCCGCAGCTCAAAGCGCTTTGCCGAGGAGCTCTAAATTATGAGTGACAAGCTTGCTTTATCAATCAGCCATCTTCATAAAGATTTTCGCCTGCCGCACGAGCGCAAAAATTCGCTCAAAGAATGGGTACTGCATTTTAAGAGACCGTCTTACGAAAAGCTGCATGCCTTACGTGATATTAACTTGGAGGTTAAAAAGGGTGAATTTTTTGGTATTGTTGGTCGAAACGGCAGTGGTAAAAGTACACTCTTAAAAATTATTGCTGGCATCTATCAGCCGACTCACGGCCAAGTGCGAGTTAACGGTACGCTAACGCCCTTTATTGAACTGGGGATTGGTTTTAATCCGGAGCTGACGGGGCGCGAAAACGTTTATCTTAATGGGGTCATCTTAGGTTTAACGCGCCGCCAAGTTGAAGCACGCTACCAAGAAATTGTTAACTTTGCCGAGCTGGAAAAATTTATGGATCAAAGGTTGAAAAACTATTCATCCGGTATGCAGGTGCGCCTGGCTTTCGCGATTGCCAAGGAGGCTCATAACGACATTTTACTGATAGACGAAGTACTGGCTGTTGGTGACGCCGCTTTTCAGCGTAAATGCTACAAGGTTTTTAAAGACATAAAGCAGTCTGGTAAAACCGTCATTTTTGTGACTCATGACATGGCTGCGGTGCAGGAGTATTGTGATCGGGCCATGATGATTCAGGACTCGAAAGTGTTGATGATAGGTAAACCCCGGGAAGTTGCTCTACGCTATGAAGTTGCCAACGCGGCGGTAGCTGTAGAGCGGCCATCAGGTGAAGCTAAACCAGGAAAGACAGCGCGCCCTAGGAACCCAGAAATCAAATTGATAAAAATTGAGACTCGAGCAAACCAAACGGCCACCACTGATTTTCGTCTAGATGATGATATTTTGGTTGATATTGATTTTAAGGTTAATGCCAAAACTGAGGCTGTCCAGTTTAATTTGTTTTTGGTGAAACCTGATGGTATTTATCTGGCTGGGATAAACACCATTGGTGATTTAGGCCAGTTTAAACCAACGGTTGGTAAGCACCGAATTAGTTGCAAGCTGTCATCAGAGCAACTGCCAAAAGGCGAATACTTCGTCAATACAGGCGTTTATACCTATGCCAAGCCGCCAAGGTTAATTGATATATTAGATACTAGTTATGGTGAAAACGTGCCAAAGATTATGATGACTGATAGATCACTTACCCAAAGCGGCGAATTTTTCATAAAGGGTGAATGGGGCCATGATGAAAAGGTTAGTTAAAAACACGATAAAGAACTTACCGGGTGTGAAGAGGTTATACAAAGACAAGATTAGACTGGAGACTGAAGTCTCTGAGTTGCAGAAAGAAATTAAGGATCAATTGGCAAAAGCAGAACACCAGAGACTATCTGAAGTTAAACGACTTCACAGGATCGATAGGGAGAGGTTAGGTGAAATAGCTCAACTAAGGACTGATTTATTTCAAGTTAGTCATTATTTGCAATGGATTTACCAAAATAGTCCTTTACCCACTACCTTACGCACACAGAGTCACCAATCTGCAAGACTGTCACGCAAACCAAAGATGCTAGCTATCATAATTAATAGTCGCGGGCTTACGTACGAAGTTGAATCATCAATTCAGTCATTGCTCGGACAGTCCTACAAGTATTGGCAGGCAGTAATTCTTAGTAATAAGCCTCTCACAGCCTTAGAACGTAAATATAATGACAATAAGGCAATATCTTTCATTGAGGTTAAGTCAACTCACGTGACGGATGAGCTCAATAAGAATATTGACCAAAGCCGTGCTGACTTTGTTGGCATAGTAGGTGCTGGTGACCAGTTGTGGCCCAATGCCCTTTATGAGTTTGCGGCATATATTAATCAGTATCCTGGAGCAGACTGTATATACAGCGATGAAGAATATATTACTATCAAAGGCAAAACAGTTGTCCGTAAACCCTTTTTTAAACCAGAATATAGTCTAGATAGTCTACGATCTATCAATTATATAGGACGGTTTAACATCTTACGTTGTCAAGTGGCTCAAAAAATTCGCTTCAAAGATTTTAATTTGCATGTAGCTGAATGGGACTTGCTGCTCCGACTTGATGCTAGTAACGAAAAAATATTACATATTGATAAAATTCTATATAGCAATTATAACAGCAAGATAAAACAAACTAAGGGTGGAGAGTTAGCAGGCACTGATCAAGTTTTGGAGCAGGAGTTACTAAGACAGAACCTCCAGGGTAATGTTACCAAGCAATCACAATATCCTTTCTGGCGAGTTCAGTATACGATTAAAGATTCCCCCCTTGTTTCCATTATTATCCCTACCAAGAATCAGTACGAGTATATCCATAGATGCCTCAGTACTTTATTACAGAAAACAACATATAGAAGCTATGAAATTGTAATAGTAGATACGGGCACGAACGACGAAAAAGTCCTGCAGCTATATAAAGACATTTCGGTTTCTCGTCCAAAAACACGGGTTGTTTACTGGAAAGGTAAATTTAGTTTCTCGGGTGCTTGCAACTTGGGTGCCAAGGAGGCCAGTGGCGACTATTACTTATTCTTGAACAACGATACGGAAATCATAGCGCCAGATTGGCTGGAAAACATGCTGGAACAAGCAAGCCGTCCGGGGATTGGTGCTGTTGGCTGCAAACTCCTATACCCCGACCGCAAGGTGCAACACTGCGGAGTTGTTATTGGCAAAGGTGGTGTGGCGGGACATTTGCTTCGTGGCTGGGAAGAAAACCCCGATGATATTTCATCCATGTTTTATATAAATTCGACCAGGAACACATCGGCTGTGACTGGAGCATGTATGCTGATAGATAAGACCAAGTTTTGGACAGTGAAGGGTTTTGACGAAAAACTAAGAGTTACATTTAACGACGCGGATTTATGCCTAAAGTTGATGGAGGAAGGCTGGCTTAACATATATACGCCGCTTTCCACTTTGATTCACTATGAATCAGTTTCCATCGGGCAACCTGATGAACAAAGAAGGGACCAATCTGAGTTTCGCCAAGCTATCAAATTCATGGAAAAGAAGTGGGGCGAAAAACTTCAAAAGGACAAATTCTTCAACCGAAACTTCTACTACCTCGTAAGCGACAGCCAGGAATAACAGGGTTATTCACGACAAGCGTGGATAGGCGTCCTGATTCACCTAAAGCGCTTAGTCGCTGGGTTATAGGATATACAACACTTCAATTCATGTATTACTGCCGACATACACAGCCTTTACGTCAATATTTTACAGCGGTATAATAATATGACGCTAACAAAAATAAACCAAACAACTAACTATTAGCCTATGAAATACAGCAAATTATTAACCCTGGTTATTATTGCAGGCCTCCTGACGGCTGGCGTCGTTATAGTTTTAGTCTCACGGGATAGCCAAAACACAAACCAGCCTCAGTCTGATAAAACCAAGTCAGGGCAGACCTCTTCGGCGGCTGAACCAAATACAGCTTCACAGCTGCCTGGACCTCTGGTAACCAGCCCGAAAATAACTATTTCAAGTCCCAAAAAAGGTGAGACACTCAAAAGCGGGTCAACGGTTTCAGGCACGGTCGCTAGCCCTGACGGTAAACTTTATATTTTACTAAAAGGGTCTCAAAGCGGCGTGCTGGCAGACTACTCGGTAAATGTCACTCCAAGTGGCACTAACCAGCCTTTTAGTTTTACGATTGAACTAGAGAAGAACCCAAAAACTGGCGAAACTGGCTATCTGGAACTTTATACAATGCAAAATGGCCTAAAGGTTGAAGCCTCGGACCTAGAGGTGAAATTAGAATGAAGAAACTGTTGCTTCTGGCCGGCTTATTTTTTTTAGCTTTAGTAGCTTTGCCAATCTTTAGCAGCCAACAGGCTCAGGCTCATGGTACACATAAGACCCCCATTGATGCCTCTTATAACAGTCGGATAATAGACGATAGCATCTTTACTAATAGCGGCTCTATGTCGATAGCTTCTATCCAGGCTTTTTTGAATGCCAAAGTTCCGACTTGCCGAACCGGCTACACCTGCCTAAAAGATTTTACCGAGAATGGTAAGTCAGCCGCCCAAATTATCTTTGAGCAAGCCTCGGCTTTTGGTATTAATCCCCAAGTCATCTTAGTGACACTGCAAAAGGAACAAAGTTTAGTGACTGACGACTGGCCAATTGCTGCCCAATATCAGACGGCCATGGGCTACGGCTGTCCGGAATCACAGCCGACTTGTGATGCCCAGTACTATGGTTTTACCAACCAAGTAACTTTAGGCACCAAGGTAATGAGGGTTGGCGTAGACCGTAACTGTGGCAACTCATCTTCGTATCCTGGATGGGTTATAGACCCCCGCTGGCGGTTAGGCAACACAACGACTGTAGACGGAAAGGCTACGCTCATACAAACATGTGCCACTGGCTCTCTCTATAGCTATACACCACACCGGCCAGATAGTGCTTATGAGACAGCTGGAGATGGTGGCCATTACTATGGTAACTATAACTTCGTAACTCTGTTCAGCTCATGGTTTGGCCCGACTCATGGCGATAGCTTCACTTTGGTTATGGCCGATAACGGTGATCTGCGCCAATGGGTAATACATAGCGGCATCCGCCAGCATATCCCATCGGAAGCGGTAAAACTGGCCTGGGGCCTACAAAATGTGACACTTAATACAATGACCGGCAGTTACTTGGGTTCCATAACCGAAGGCCCTCAGCTTGGCCGGTTGATGCGCCCTCATGGCAGTCAGGATATTTATTTTGTAGATAGCGGCAAGTCCTATAAGATAACTTCGCCGCTGATGATGGCCGCTTGGAATTTTTCAGTCGGGGCAATCAGCAATATCAGCGAAGGCTTAGCCCAGGTTCCAACCAACTCGGGAAATCTGGCTTACTCCATTAACAATAATACAAGTCCTGCCGATATCTACCTGGTAGATAGTGGCAGTAAGCGGCGCTACAGCAACACCAATATTTTTGCAGCCTGGGAAGGCGACGGAGCTGGCTATACAACAGTTTCAGATGATTACTTTGGCATGATGGGCAATGAATCAGATGTTACTAGCACTAAAGTTAGTGCCGGTGCTGGCCAGCAGGAATATCAAGTTGTGGCTGGTCAAAAATTGGCAGAATCGGCCAATGTGGCACAACTTTATCCGGGCGTAGCGGTGCCGAACATTAGTGTTGCTACCATTAATCGTCTAGTAACCAGCGCACCGGCTAGCCAGTTTATAAGAGTTACCGGTGCAAATACGGTTTACATGGTTGATAATGGCTCATCACATGCCGTGAGCTCCATTGAAGTGCTGCGAGCCTGGGGTATCGGCGTCAGCCCGCTGGTTAATATTGTCACCCAAGGTAACTTGAATCTTTTAGCCGCCGGCCCAGCCCTCAACACTTATCAAGCCGATGTCGGCGGCCAGCTATATTTAATGGACGGCCGTAAAATCAGCGTACCTAGCGGGCTGGATAGCGCCTATCGTAAAAGCGGCAGTGTTTACGCTGCTAGCCAGGCGCTTATAAACTTATCGCCAGTTGGCGAGAGCGCTTCGAACTTCCTTAAGGGCTTTAATGCGTCGCCAATTTTCCTGATGGACAACGCTATTCTTAGAAACATCAGCACGCCAAATCAACTGGGTCTTTGGAACAATGGTGAAACTATAACTTCTGTTTCAGATCATATTATCAGCTGGTTTGGTTCACCAGGCACTGCTATTGGTGTTTATGTCAGCAATGGCAGCGACGAGTACATAACTGAAGCCGGTAAGTTGCATCACATTTCACCAAGCGTTAAAACTGAGTGGCAACTGTCTAACCCAGTCGTCTTAAATGCTGCCACCATTACTCGTTGGCCTAAAGGTGATGATCTGGGTACTGGTTTTAAAAACGGCGGCAACTACTACATTGTGATTAAGGGTAATGCTTATCTGACAGTCGATCCCAATATTGCCTTCCTTTGGAGTTTAGATCCCGCTGTTGCCCAAACTATGAGTTTGGCGGTTGTCCAAGAATTTCTACCAGTTAGTACTCTAACGCGCTTTGTTCGCTCCAGCACTGACACCCGTCAGTTTGTTGTTGATAGCCATACGCTTTACTATTTAACTCCGGAGCATGCTGCTAACTTTGTAACCAGCAATGGGCTGATGATGAACATTGACCCCACCGGTCTAACTGGTTCGGCCTGGGGAAGCGTTGTGGTGCGCTCCAGCAGCGACTCACAATATACTGGCTATTTTGTTATTGACGGTGGCGGTAAAAGAAACTTCCCTAATCCTGAATCGCACAGCTGGTGGACAAGTGGTGCTTCGATTCCAACTGTCAGTAACGGCTTTTTGAACTTACTACCTAACCGGGGCATTGTCGACCGAGCCGTGAAAGGCTCTGGTCCAAATATCTACGATGTAAAGTCTGACAGCGGCGTAATCACTAAGCATTGGATCACCAATCCGGCCACCTTTAGCTCTGGTTATGGTGTTTACCAGCAAGTCTCTGATCAGCT
>MGCV01000008.1 GCA_001790575.1 Candidatus Saccharibacteria bacterium RIFCSPHIGHO2_12_FULL_47_17
CAAAAGAAGTGTGCCGAACCTGCCGTTTTAGCCGAATTGAAAGGTAAGAGCAGGTCCTATAACAGAACCCGGCTTACGGTCTCTCCGACGCCAATAAAAAATCGCTCTAAGTGAGTGATTTTTTATTTAAAGCTAAACTACTTCTTGGAAGCAATCTTTATGACAGCCTCGAAGGCCTTGGGCTCATTGACGGCCAGTTCGGCCAGAATTTTGCGGTCGAGATTAATATTAGCGGCTTTTAGGCCGGCAATTAGACGGCTATAAGTAGTGCCGTGACTGCGAGCCGCCGCGTTTATCCGGGCATTCCAAAGGGCTCTTAAAGATCGTTTTTTGTTGCGCCGGTCGCGGTAAGCAAATTGCAAGGAGCGAACTACCGCCTGTTTGCCGCGTTTATAACTGGAACGGTGGGCTTTGGTCATACCCCGCGTGGCCTTGCGGATTTTGGCATGCCTTTTATGTCTAGTAACCCCTCGTTTGACCCTCATCGCTGCGCTCCTGAGTGCAAATTTACCATTTGCCATTTACCGTTTACCATACATTTACCGTCGACCGTTTTCCATGCGGCGGCATTGATAAATGATAATTGATAATTCATTGAGGATTGATAATTGAAAACTGAAAATTGGAGTGACACAGGCACGGCTAGACTCCCAGCTTCCGGCGGACGTTACGAACCGCCGCTCCTTTAAGCGTTTCCACTTGAGCCAAGCGCCGCTTGCGCGAGGCGCTTTTCTTCTCCAAAAAATGATTAAGCCGGGTATGCCGGTGCAGTATTTTCCCGGTTTTTGTGACTCTAACCCGTTTCTTGGTCCCGCTGTGGGTTTTTAGCTTTGGCATGTGAAGTCGTCCTTATCGTAAATGTGAGAAATCGGCCGGCGAACTGGGGCTGCTGATCAACGGCGATATTATCACCCAGCTCTTTAACAACCCTATCGGCCATCTTATAGCCCAAATCTTTATGGGCTAACTCACGTCCCCGATAGACTACCGCAATTTTTACCTTGTGTCCAGCTTCTAGGAAACCTCTGACTTTGCGCAGTTTAACCTCCAAATCGTGCTCGCCGATTTTCAGGCCGACGCGCATTTGCTTCATTTCCAGCGGCTTGGACTTGGCCCGGCTCTTTTGCAGCTGCTTAGTCCTCTGATAATTGTATTTACCCCAGTCGACAATCCTGGCCACCGGCGGATTGGAATCTGGTGAAACTTCTACCAAATCCAATTCAACTGCGCGAGCTGCTGCTAGCGCCTGCTCTCGGCTTAAGACGCCAAGTTGCCGCCCGTCTTCGCCAATAACTCTTAGACTATCAGCCCTAATTGCCTCGTTGATACGGGGTCTATTGGCTATTTTGTATCTCCATATTCGCAAGCTGATAATACCAGAGTGAATGGTTGATTATCAATCCCGGTGGAACCGGCTGTGCCGTGTCGCCAAAGGCAACAGTTCCACAGGATTGACCTCGTGAAGTTCGCTAAGGTGAGTACTTCACAGGGGTCAATGCTCAAACCAGCATGGCTTCCATGACCGGCTGGCGGTACTGCAAGGCTTCAGATATGTGCTCCGGTTCGATAGTATCGGAGGCGGCCAGATCAGCAATGGTGCGGGCTACTTTGACGCTGCGTACATAAGCCCGGGCCGAAATATCCAGCTTTATAGCTGCTGTATCGAGTAATTCTTTGGCAGGATATGATAGCTTAGCCATCTGCCTAATGTCTTTATTAGTCATAGAATTATTAAATCTGGCTTTGCCAAAGCGAGCCTTCTGCCTGTCAAAAGCTCTTTCCACCCTCTGCTTAACCAGGGCCGATTCGCTCACCGAACTTCGATTTTGCAAAAGCTTAGCATGCTCTACCTCATTAACGTTCAGGTGCATATCTATCCGGTCGAGGATCGGTCCAGATACCTTCTTTTGATATTTGGCTATTTGAGCAGCCGAGCAAACACAGGGCTTAGAGGTGCCGTAGTAACCACAGGGACAGGGGTTTTGAGTAGCCACCAAGATAAAATCGGCTGGGTAGGTGGCCGTGTCCTTAGCTCTAGCAATCGAAACTGTGCCATCCTCCAGTGGCTGACGTAGCGATTCCAAACAGTCCCGATTGAACTCCGGTAGCTCATCCAAGAATAAAACACCTCGATGTGCCAGACTGACCTCGCCCGGCCGTGGCCGTGAACCACCGCCAATAATGGCGACGGTACTGGCGGTGTGGTGGGGCGAACGGAATGGCCGCCTGGTGACTATCTCGCTAGTGACTGAATTGCCAAGACTATGTAGATGGGTAACCTCCAGCATTTCACTTTGGTCAAGATCCGGCAGGATACCACACATGGCCCGCGCCAACATGGTTTTGCCAGTGCCGGGCGGCCCATAAAACAAGAGGTTGTGGTGCCCGGCGGCGGCAATCTCCAGGGCCCGTTTGGCAATTTTGTTGCCAGTTATTTCGATAAGATCCAACACTTCAGCTTGAGGACTAGAACCTATCAACTGGCCGGCGCCAGTTTCAATAGTTTTTAGGCCTAAAACACCGGCCAAGTCCAAATAAACATCTCTTAGCGATCTAGCCGCCTTAATCTCAATATCAGGGATTAACAGAGCTTGTCGCAGATTGGCTGCCGGGATAATAAAGCGTTTTGCACCAGTAGCGCGGGCTGTCAGAATTCGTCCAATCAAACCTCTGACTGGCTTTAGTGAACCATCCAGCCCCAGTTCGCCAAAGAAGATCCAGCCAGATGCCTCGGCCAGCTTAATTTGTCCGGAGCTTGTCAGAATCGCCATAGCCATAGCCAGATCTAAGCTGGTTGTATCCTTTGGCACATCCGCTGGCGACAGATTGATGGTTATTCGCTTACGGGGCATCGGCAGTTGAGAATTAGCAAAGCTGGCACGCAATCTGTCTTTGGCCTCATCGACGGCGCGGCTGGCGTACCCGATGATAACTATGGCTGGCAAGCCTGCGGTTATATGACACTCAACTGCTACCGGCAGGCCGGAGAAACCGGCGTTATCAACCACACTTTTAATATTGTCCGCCATAATACTGCGGACATTATGGCGCCGGTCTGGTGTAAAGAAAATTGCTAATGTTTGAAAAGCAGAACGAGCCAATTTTTGTGGCTCGTTCTGCAGTGTTTGGTTGGGTGTTTGGAGGTTGCTTGCAGTTGTTTGTTTTAACTGCTTTCTTCGTGGAACAACGGCTTGCGAGAAGCCGTTGTTACACTTCGTTTTTGTTTTGAGCACTTTTTTTACTCAAGTGCCACCATCATCTTATAAATAGGAAAAATGCTTGTCAACATGTTTATGTTAAAAAAGCTGTGCATAACTTTTGACAAAAATAGCCATTATTTAACCAGCCAAGTTCAACCGCGTGCCAAAACCGCCAATTATTTATCACGTCAGCCGAGCCATCATGGCACTTATTAGCAATATTGCCGTGAAAGACAGAACCCAACAGCCAAGTTTGGCATAATCGGACTTTAGCTTTCGAATTTACAAATATTGTTGATCATCAAGTCCGGTCCCGGCAGTCAATAATTTCACGGACTTAATTAAAATTTTCTATGCTTCAGAATTAAAAATGCCAGGTCGCTGCCTGCTGCTAATTGCGCCGATCAACCGGCGCCTTTTTATTAAAAACCAGAATGTGGCTGCCACAGCAGCCAAAAACTGGCCGGAATATGCTAATAACTACAACCTACCAGCACATTAGCTGTAAACAGTCTAGTAAAAGCGAACACCTTAAATTGGGCTTTTGACAAAATTACAACATGCATTTTCTAGATACCCAATCTATTAAATGTTTTTTGTACAACAAAAATACTTGACACGCCGTAAGCATTATAGTATGCTGTCCGCGTAAGTTACTAAAACAAAAAAAACTTACCGTTCGACGCGCTACGCTTGCTCACGGCAAGCAGTAAAAGCTAGAACGACCCCGAGCGATTAGTCGAGGGGCAACTTATTATCGCTCAATTCCGCCTAAAGCGGATGAGAGCGGTCAGTCAGAGATTCTTTGCGAATCTCAAACACGCCAAAAGGCGGTAAGCGCCATTAAGTAATAATTTATTGCGGTGCATTTTACCGCCTGCGGCCTTGTCGGAATCAACGTTCCGACATCCGAAACCCGCCTTCTGGCGGGTTTCTTTTATGTTTCGGGGTACCCGAATTAAGCCAATCTGTACATAGATAGTTCTTTGTATTTGCTCAGATTGGTAGAATGAGTAGATGAAGCTGATTAGATTCCGTTCCGCTCCGGTCATTTTTTTCCTCTTGAGTTTAGCGGCTATTATCATCTTGGTGGCCGCTACCAGCCCGGTAACAAATATTTTATTCTCAGTCGTTTTTTTCCTGCTTAGCTTAATTTTACTAATTAACCTCGGTTATCTGATAGGCGGACTTAGCGGCCGGTCGTTATCACTAAAAACCAAGCGTCGCATAAAGATTGTGGCGGCCTTTATTGTTATAACTGCGATGTTCCAAAGCAGCCAGTCTCTTAACTGGATAAGCGCGCTAACACTTTTGATTCTAGCTGCAGGCTTTTTGTTTTATAGCGACAGACGCGGCGCCGGTTGAAACGCGCCCCTTTGCCTGGTGCGCTGCGCAGGTCATAGGTATAATAAAAGTTATGGATAAAGTAAGTGGTGGAGGCGAGGCGGGCTTTTATTATGAAACGCCAACGCCATCAGAGAGTTTAGAACCTGGAACAGAGAAGCAGGTTGAGAAAGGTCAGCCCGCCCGCCAGGAGACTACATCGTCTAGGCTTAAACAGCCGCCAACCGCCGCACCTGCTTTACCTCAGATGCCGCAGGATCAGACTGTCGCGATTGACGATAGTCAAAAAACTAGTACTGTCGCGACAACACCGCCAATAACAGCCGGACTTGCAGCCGCCGACTCCAATTTAATTGAGAAAGAATGGGTCGAAAAAGCCAAGCAAATCATTGCCAAAACCAGAAACGACCCCTACAGCCAAAAGACTGAGGTCAGCAAAATCAAAGCCGATTATATCCAGAAGCGTTTTAATAAGCCGATCAAGACAGACGATACGGTAGATGCGGTAGCGGCATGAGCGTTTTACTTGTTTTGGCGAGTTTTTTGATACTGGTGGCCGCCGGCGCCGTCTTCGCTTATGCCTATATCCGCGGCATCTTCCGGCAACAGAAGAATTACGAGCGGGGCCTCAAGATGGTACCATTGCTCATCCACCTGCCACCGCCTAGTGATGATATCGAAAAAGGCCAGCGTGATACCCGCGATGTTACTGATGAGAATATTTCCCGAGCTCAAGTTTTATATGGCATTTTAGCTAGTACCTTTCAAAAGGGCTTTGGGCCGCGTTTTTATGGTCAGCGGCACGTCGCCTTGGAAGTGGTCGCCAGTCACGGCGTAATTCATTTTTATACGGCGGTCCCGGTTAATTTGCTGAGTGTGGTGGAGCAGGCGGTGGTTAGTGCTTACCCCACAGCTCGACTTGAGGAAGTGGTTGAACACAATATTTTTAGTCCAGTTGGCCGACTGGCCGGGACCTTAGGCGGCGAGATGACTCTCAAAGAAAAGTCCGTCTATCCGATTGCCACTTATCAAGATATTAAGCGCGATACCATGCAGGCTGTCCTAAATGCCCTATCTAACTTGACCAAGGAAGACGGGGCCGGTATTCAGATTCTACTTCGGCCAGCTGGTGAATCTTGGCGCAAGAAAGCTAAAAAAGAGTCCGACGCCAAGCGCAAGGGTAAGGGCGCCCGTCCAAAGGGCATAGAAGCCTCTTTCTGGTACGTCGGCCAGATTGCCATGGCCTTGCACAAGCCGCCGGAGGCCAATGCGCCGGACAGGTCCAAGGAGGCTCCGCCTGATGTATCCAACCTTGATCAGTCCATCGTGGCCGCCATTGAAGAAAAAAGTAAACAACCGGGTTTTGAGGTGCTGATACGCTTGGTGGCTTCATCGAATATCTCACAACGGGCCCAGACCATTTTGAACAACTTGGTAGCCACTTTTGCCCTATTTGATGCACCGGGCAAAAACGGTTTTAAGTTTGCCCCGGCCCGCGATATTGATAACTTCGTCACCGCCTATATCCTGCGTTTTTTTCCACAAGCCCGCGATCAGATGATTTTAAACGCCACTGAGCTGGCCACGCTATTCCACTTTCCGGACCAGTCCAACATCCCAACCTCCAAATTGGAGCGCCAGGCTTCCAAACAAGTTGACGGACCGCGCAATGTGCCCGAGGAAGGCTTACTTTTGGGTTATAACATGTTCCGGGGCTCCAAAAAAGCCATTCGATTGAGTCAGGCTGATCGGGCTCGCCATCTATACGTAGTTGGTCAAACCGGTACTGGTAAATCGACTTTTTTGGAGAATCTAGCCTTGCAAGACATGCTGGAAGGCCGCGGTTTTGCCTTTGTCGATCCGCACGGCGACACGGCCGAGAAACTGCTGGCCATGGTACCCAAAGAGCGCACCGAAGACGTTATTTACTTTTCACCGGCCGATACGGACTACCCCATGGGACTGAACATGTTTGAGTTTCATACGCCAGACCAAAAGGATTTTCTGATTCAAGAAGCTATCAATATGCTTTATAAACTTTATGATCCGGGCCATACCGGTATCATCGGCCCCCGGTACGAGCATATTTTTCGCAATGCCGCCCTGGCGGTGATGGCCGATCCGGAAGGCGGTACCTTTGTGGATATTCCAAAGCTGTTCCGCGATCCAGCCTATGTCGATAAAAAACTTAAACACGTCACCGACCAGCATGTGATTGATTTTTGGCGCAAAGAAATGCCCCAATCGCAACGCAGCAGTGACTACGGGGAAGTGATTAGCTGGTTTGTTTCCAAATTCGGCGCCTTCCTTTCTAACGAGATGATGCGCAACATCATTGGCCAAACCAAGAGTTCGTTTGATCTGCGCCAGATTATGGATGAGGGGAAAATTCTGTTAGTTAATTTGAGCCGCGGCCGCACCGGCGATCTTAACTCTAAGTTGCTGGGTATGATTTTTGTGATGAAATTTGAGGCGGCGGCCATGAGCCGGGCTGACGTTCCCGAAGAATACCGGCGCGACTTTTGTCTGTACGTTGATGAGTTCCAGAATTTTTCAACCGATTCGTTTGCCGACATTTTGAGTCAGGCTCGCAAATATCATCTTAATTTGATTGTCGCCAACCAGTTCACCACCCAGTTGTCCGATGAAGTGCGTGATGCCGTCTTTGGCAATGTTGGCAGCGTGGTTTCCTTCCGAGTCGGCACTAACGATGCCGAGTTTTTGGCCAAGCAGCTAGCGCCGATCTTCGATATTGACGATTTACAATTTTTACCAAACTTTAATACTACTGTCCGGATGATGATCGGCGGCGTGCCAGTCCAGCCGTTTAGCATGGCTACTTTGCCGCCGCTGGGCGATCCCAACAAGCAGCTGGCTGATGCCCTCAAACAGCTGTCTTATGCCAAATACGGCCGGCCTCGGGCCGAGGTTGAGGCCGAGATAGTGGAGCGGCTTAAAACGCTGCCGAGGCCGTCTTTTGGTGGTTTGTCGCGGCCAGGCGGTGACCCTTATGGTGGCGGCTTTGGCCAACAGCCGGCACCGGCCGGTACCATCGAGGCCCCGGCCAGCACAGCGCTATCTCCGTCGCCGGCTCGCCCGACGGCTGGTAGCGGCAACCCCTTTTTGGATGAATGGCTATCTAAGAGGCAAGATTATCGGCCGCGGCCGCCGGTCTTTGGTCAAGGCCAACCACCGGCCTCGGCGCCAACAACTCAACCACCGACCAGCACTGGAGCCTTCAACCCGCCTCCGTCTTTTCAACCACCCATGAGTGCTAATTCACAGCCGACTCCATTTCCACAGCCAGATGATAAATTACATGGCTTGCCCGCCAAAACTTCGTCGGAAGTTTCGGAGGGGGAGTTCAAAATCAGGCGCGATGACACTGCCCAGGCCTCGTCAACCGAGCTGCCGGAAGAGCCAAAAGCTGTGCGCATCGACAAAGATGGAAACATCGCCTCGGCCTCATAATTTGACAGGCGCGTCGCTAACTTGATATAGCTGTTGTTTAAAACAGGCTCGCTGCGGAACTCACCCACCCAATTCCCACTGGCAATTGGGTTGGTTCAGACATTCCTCACGCCCAAGGACGCCTCTTTTCAACAACAGCTACTCAGGTTAGCTCCTTATGCCTGATCAAATTAGAGGCCTCGCTCAGCCCCTAGAAGAAGACAACACTAGTTGACTTTTAAGCTAATTATGGTAATATGTTGGAGATGGACAGACCAGATTTACACGAAACAAGACGAG
>MGCV01000009.1 GCA_001790575.1 Candidatus Saccharibacteria bacterium RIFCSPHIGHO2_12_FULL_47_17
TAGTCGAGGGTAAGCAAAAAAAAGTTAAGGAGGGTCTGGCTTTGGTGAATTCCGGAGTGGCTTCGGATGTCGTCATCGTACACCCAGCCAAACTTATAGAAGAGCTTTTTACGCATGAGGGACACGGGACGCTCGTCACGAGCGATGTACCCCTCAGGACTTACGAAATGTCCGCCATCAACAGTCTAGATACAGTCAGAATATCTAAGCTTATTGAAGAGGCTTTTGATAAAAAATTAGCTCCCGATTATTTCGCAACTACCAAAATCGCCAAAATTATTATGACGGCTCATAATTTTGATGGAGTAGGTGTGTTTATAGAACCCGGCGGCGATATCAGCGAGCACATGATTCTGTATATGGACAAGTTAGCAGTTGTGCCTCATGCCCGCGGCCGGGGAGTTGCTCAAGGCATAATAGAGGCCGCTGATACTGACGGTTTGTTTTGGCGCGCTGCGGCCAACAACTCTTACTTCGATAAGTACGTTACCCTATCTGATGGCCATCGAATTGTTCACTCGGCCGGCGATAAAGCTTGGAGAGTCTATTGGCGAAATGTTCTACACAAAATTATTCCAAACCTTATTAAAGCGGCAGATGAGAAAACCTGGACAGTTTTTTGGCGAAATGTTCCGCCCGAAAATATCCCGAGTCTTCTTAAATACGCCCAGAGCCGCCCGGTTACGATTCACAGGAACTAGCCATTGAATTAGTCGCCAAATTCTTAGGCCAAGATTATAGTTGCTATAGCAGCTATTACATAACTCAAAACAAGATCAAGCGTTAAGCGTCTGACCCTAGAGCTTGATTAAATATCGCCACATGCAGCCCGGCAATTTGGCGTGGTGGAACTTCTCTAAAGTTGGGAGCCGGTTCAAATATAATCTCTATTACTTCGGGTATTGGGTTAGGCTGGCTGCCGCAGAATATCTCAGACTGCAAGCGCCTGGCCCGCCGGGCTTCCTTTGAATCTGCAAATAGAGATTTGAAAACATAAAAGCCAATAACGCCTGCTGCACTAAGTTCTATACTTCTGACAAGTTTGCCTTTTTCAGCCATTTGTAAGGGCCTTTTTGGCCACGCCGACTTCGTCCCACGGGTCTTCGCGGTCATCGCGCTCAATTGTCTTTTCGTGGCCCTTGCCGAGTAGCAAAACCGTGTCGCCGGCCTTGGCTCGGCCAACGGTAAACTTAATCGCCTCTTCCCTATTATGAACCAAAAACAGGTCTTTGTTGGGCACCTTGCCGCTTTTTTTGGCACCAGCTCCTATCTCCAGCAAAATAGCCATGCCGTCTTCATCGCGGTCGTCTTCCTCGGTGACAACTACCTCGTCGGCATATTTTCCAGCTAGCTCACCCTGCACTGCCCGCTTGGCTTTGTCGCGCCGGCCGGCTGAGCCAAACATCACAATCAGTTTGCCCTGCACTACCGGCCTGAAATCCATAAACAACTTTTCAAAGCTGTCCGGCGTATGAGCATAGTCGACAATCACGTCAAAATCCTGGCCTTCATTGATAGCCATCATCCGGCCTTCTACACTTTTAAGTGAAGCAATGCCCGCTTCAATTTGTGATGGTTTCAACTTCAATGTCAGACCAACACCCACCGCCGCCAAGCAGTTATAGATGTTAAAACTGCCGGCCAGCCGGGTTTTGATATGCAACTTGAGCTTTTTACGGCCGGCCAATTTCACGTCAAAAATCGAACCAATCGGCGCCGATTTAATGTTGGTTGCCTTCAAATCACCCTTTTTTATCCCATAGATTATTGATTTTCTAATATCCGATTTAAACAGCTGGGCGCTCTCATCTTCGGCATTGATAACCCCTGTTCGTAGGCCTTTTTGATGGTGGTTGCAATTCACAAAAAGTTTTCTTTTAGCATCGCGGTAGGCCTCAAAAGTTTTGTGATAATCAAGGTGCTCGTGGGTCACATTGGTCATCACCACCACGCTGAACGGAATGCCCCAAACCCGGTGCTGGGCCAGCGCGTGACTGGTGGTTTCCAGGACCAGCCATTTAATTCCCTGCTGCTTCATCTCTTTGAGCCGCTGCATCAGCTCCGGCACGGCCACATTGGTCATGTGGTGGATCTGCGGTTTTATGTCGTTGCCCACGCCCCAGCCGACGGTCGTCATCAGCCCCACTTTATAACCGGCCTCAACCATCATTTTGTGAATCAAAAAACAGGTCGTCGTCTTGCCATTGGTGCCCGTAACACCTATAACTTTTAAATCTCGAGCCGGAAAACCATTGATGAGATTGAAAATTACCGCCTCAACCAAATGCCCAAACGGGCTAATTCGCTCAAACAAGGCCTTTGGAATTAGGGCTTTAACCAACCGCCTAAAGTTCATTACTTACGAGTATACTAGTTTTCATGCGGATTTTAGGGATAGAGAGTAGTTGCGACGAAACAGCGGCGGCTGTGGTTGAAGATGGACGCAAGTTGCTTTCGAATGTCATTTCCAGTTCGATCGATCTACATAAGGCCTACGGCGGCGTGGTGCCGGAAATTGCTGCCCGCAGCCACATCGAAAGCATCTTGCCAGTTATAGAAAAAGCCCTAGTAGATGCTTTCGGAGCTAAAAGCCAAAAGCCTAAAGCTCAAAGCCCAAACAAAAATCTTTCAGCTTTCAGCTTTCAGCTTTCAGCTGGATTTGATCCGTGGGATCAAATTGACGCTATTGCCGTTACTCAAGGCCCTGGGCTCATCGGCAGTCTGCTAATTGGTGTCCTAACCGCCCGAACGCTAGCCATTGTCAAAAACAAACCGCTCTACGCTGTTAATCACGTCGCCGCCCATCCATACGCCTTATTTTTGACTAAGACTTCCCCCGCCCTGTCTACCGTCTACCATCTACCGTCTACAGCGCCAGAGTTTCCAATTCTGGCGCTAACGGTTAGTGGCGGTCACACCCAATTAATACTGATGAAGGACGCCAAATCGCAAAAATTGCTCGGCCAAAGCGGTGATGACGCGGCCGGCGAAGCTTACGATAAAGTGGCCAAAATGCTCGGCCTGCCCTACCCCGGCGGCCCCGAGCTAGCCAAACTCGCCAAAAAAGGTAACTCAAAAACCTTCGATCTTCCCAAAGCCAAGCTAGAAAGTCCTTATGACTTCTCTTTCAGCGGCCTCAAAACAGCCGTTCTAAGGACCGCCCAAAAGCTGACTGGTAATGATTACACCTTCCCTTCCTCAAAGCTGCCCAAGGTCCTAGATGAAGCCCAGAAGGCGGACATTGCCGCCAGCTTCCAACGAACAGTCAACGAAACTCTGGTAGAAACGCTAAATAAAGCCGAAGTCAAATTCCAGCCCAAAACCATTATCATTTCCGGCGGCGTAGCTGCCAACGAGGATCTCCGCCAACAAGCCTCCTCCATCACCAAAAGCATAGGGTTACACCCTATGCATATTTACTATCCGGATATCAAACTCTGTACCGACAACGCCGCCATGATAGCCGCTTCGGCCTTTTATCAAAAGCTTTCTGCAGATCCATATACTTTGGAGCCGAATCCCTCTTTGTCAATCTAGTCGCTTGCCCCGCCCTAAAACCTGAGCGGAGCAGTTGGTAATCGGATTGCGGAGCTTAAAGTTTTAGTGCGGGGACCCCTACACTCTCGAGCCGGACCCAGCCTTATCTATGTAGCGAAGCCGCTCGTTCCTGAAGCTCCTTATCAAACTCCTCTGTTAATAACCAAGGCATATCCGGGCGCACTCCGGCTTCCCTACAGCCCGCACTGTACCCAAGCTCGCTCAACCCCTGACTGTCCAGGGTTGCACCAACAATACTCATTCGGCCACTATGCGACCGTCCTCCAGCTGCAGCTATCGGCTCTTGCACCCAGCCGATGTGCTTTGGATTTATATCTTCGATTCCGCCCTGCAGAAAATGTTCGGCATCATAAAAGGCTTCTTTGTATCTCGGATAGACTTCTCTGATGATTGCTTCCATCTGCTGAAAATGGTAAGTGTAGATATTCATACCATCAAAATCATGGTCGAAACTTTTTAGAGATACAGACAGTCCCTGCTCTACGGCTTTTTTGATTACCTCAGCCACATACGTCTCCCCTAGTTGTTCATCACGAAACGAATGGTAAAATTTATAGTGTTTCGTCGGATGTTTGGCCGCTAGCCCTTTATAATCAGCATCGGTCTTTACTACCCCAAAGCCAACGACGGATTTATCAATCTCGGCTCCTGCTTTCTCAATACACCTTTTCTCATGTAAGCGAACTCCCCCGCTGCTAACATCCGGGTTCTCGCCGGATAATAAACGACTCCAGCCCCACTTCCCCGCCAGGTTCTGAATACTTCTAAGGTAAGTAAATCTCTCCTTAATGCCCTGTTCCCTTATAGCAGCTCCCCGAAGCACCATGGTGGGTTCTGTAGGTTCTGCAGCTTTAAGGCCAACTACACCCAAAGCCCTCTCACGGATCAAACTGCCGCTCAACTTAACTTCAGTAACTGATTTAGGTATTTCTGACATTTTTGTGTTGTGTTATATCTGTAAATACTACCATACTTATGCTTATCTGTCAATCCCAATGGAACGCGCAGTACTGTTTAAAAAACTAAAGTTCCGCAGGATTGATATTGACCTCTGTTATAGTAAGTCTATAATGAGAGGTGAAGACAAAAAGGTGAGAGCAAAAAATCTTTCTGGGTACGATTTTTCTCCTTTCCACGTGAAAGACTAGTATTGAGTTACTAACTTTTCACGTGCAAAGACACAAACAAAAGATGTAGCTATGGATCCGGGCCTCTGCCGAGACCGAGTAGATTTTTTCTAAGTTTTGGGCATGGCTATCTTGCCTGGGCAGACACGTCAAAAACACTAACATCTAAAGCCGAGGACCTGTCGAGCAAGGAGCGAGACCGGTCCCCGAAGGGGCCGTTCCGCAGGCTGTTGTGCGCTTTGACAGGTAGTTGCATCAAGCCAGACAGCCGCCCGAGAGTTTTTGCTACTTTTGGCGGCCCAAAAGTAGCGAGATAGTTTGGTTCTTTGAAAAGTACGTTTTACCTCTGTAATTCTGATATACTCATCAAAGATGACTTTTCCAAAAGCTTATATTGCTTCTGAATATGAAAAAAACATTTATAAACTGTGGGAGGAAAGCGGCTTGTTCAAAGCTGACCCTAACAGTTCAAAACCGCACTTTTCCATGTCCATGCCGCCACCCAACGAGACTGGCAGTCTCCATATGGGGCACGCCCTATTTTTGACACTCCAAGATATCATCGCCCGCCATCAGAGACAACTTGGTAAGGATGTACTCTGGCTTCCAGGAACAGATCACGCCGCTCTCCCCGTTAATGCCCTGATGGAGCAGCAATTAACAGAGCAGGGGACTAATAAGCATGAGATCGGCCGAGAGGAGTTCAAAAAGCGTACCAAAGAATTTGTTGGCAATAGCCGTAATCAGATTATTTCTCAGATGAGAGCTATGGGAACAAGTGCCGATTGGGACAAACTGCGTTACACCTTAGACAATACCCTTAATCGCTGCGTGAATGAGGTCTTCTTTAGGATGTTCAATGATGATTTAATTTACAGAAAATATCGCATCGTCAACTGGGATCCAAAACTCGAAACAACTGTTTCCGATGACGAAGTCGAGCACAAAGAAGAAACAGCACCACTTTACACTCTGCAGTACGGACCATTTCAGATAACTACTGCTAGGCCGGAAACCAAGTTTGGCGACAAGTATGTAGTTATGCACCCTGATGACGAGCGCTATAAACAATATAAGCATGACGACACCTTTGAAGTTGAGTGGCTGAATGGCAAAGTAACGGCCAAAGTGATTAAAGACGAAGCCGTAGATATGAGCTTCGGAACAGGGGTGATGACCATCACCCCTTGGCACGACAAGACCGATTTTGAGATTGCTGAGCGACACGGACTGGAAAAAGACCAGATTATCGATTTCACGGGAAAACTGCTGCCGATTGCTGGAAAATTTTCAGGTGAAAATATCGAAGATGCTCGACCTAAAATCGTTGAAAAATTAGATAAACTCGGCCTGCTGATAGGTGTTGAGGATAAGCCACATAACCTTGCCGTAAACAGTCGCGGCAAAGGTGTTATTGAGCCGCAAATCATGCTGCAGTGGTTTGTTGATGTTAACCGTCCGGCGGTTGAATGGAAAGGTCAAAAACGCAGTCTCAAAGAAGTTATGCGAGCCGTGGTTGAGGACGGCGATATCAAGATTATTCCTAAACGTTTTGAAAAAATTTACTTTCACTGGATTGATAACTTGCGCGACTGGTGTGTTTCCCGCCAGATTTGGTGGGGCCACCAAATACCAGCATGGCGTAAAAAAGGTACGGATGACGACTATGTAGCGTTCCGAAATAGCACCGAAGCTGAGAATAAGCTCGGCACAAAGAATATCGAGCGCGATCCAGATACTTTAGACACATGGTTTTCTTCAGCGCTTTGGACCTGGAGCACACTAATCGATAAGGTTTACTATGAAGGCGATAAGGACCACGAGCCTCACAGGCGTGATAACCTTGAATCTCTTCTAGAACGCAGTATTGACTTCGATAAGTACCACCCTACAACAGTTATGGAAACCGGCTACGATATCTTATTTTTCTGGGTGGCACGAATGATATTGGCGACTACATACACATTAAGATCGGCCGGGCTGGACGAGGAAAAAAGTCTTCCATTCAAAACGGTTTATCTGCATGGCTTAGTACGGACCGAAGAGGGCAGAAAGATGAGCAAAAGCGATCCCGATAGCATCATCGATCCGATGGAAGTCATTCCCGAATTTGGCACCGACGCGCTGCGTTTGGCGTTGGTGGCCGGAACTACGGCCGGCACCGACCAGCGGGTAGGGAAGTCTAAAATTTTGGCTAACCGAAACTTTGCCAACAAGCTTTGGAACATTGCCCGCTATATCCAAGAAACAGTCGGTAATAACAGAGGCGAACCTGCTCCAAAAAGCCTTGCCGATCATTGGATACTTAACTTGTTAAGTATTTCTAGCGAGGCTGTAAAAAAGGCTTTAGCGAACTTCAAATTTCATGAAGCTTATGAAATTTTATACCACTTTGTCTGGGACGATTTGGCCGATTGGTATATCGAAGCCAGCAAGACCGAACCTAACAGGGAAGTCCTAAATCACGTTCTGGAGACCACACTCAAAATCGCCCATCCCTTCGCCCCGTTCGTCACCGAAACCATCTGGCAAAACCTCGAGTTCGAAGGCTTACTAGCCGCCCAGCTGTGGCCGGAAGCCGCCGATTTTGACCATACCAAAGCGAAACAATTTGATGAGCTCAAAAACATTATTTCGGAAGCCCGCCGGATTACGGTGGCTGTTGGCGTTAATAAGCCAACTCTGCTTTATGCTAAATCTGGACTCATTGAGCAAAATAAAGAGTTGGTTAAACGGCTTGGGCGGCTAGGCGATGTTGTCGAAGCGGCTAAACCGCGCGGCATGCGCCTTGTCGGCGCCAAAAATGATGCCTGGCTCGATATTGATCCGCAGATTGTCAAAGCCTATTTGGCCAATCTTAAAGTCGCGCAAAAAGAACAAGAAAGATTCGTAAAACTACTTGAAAGCCGACTGTCTAACAAAGCCTATATGCAAAAAGCCCCGGACGAACTTGTGGAACAGACCGAAAATGAACTCAGACAAGCCAAGAAGCAGCTTGACACTATATCTAACCAACTAAAATCCATGAGTTGACAATTCTAGCAAAGAATTGCAAAAATAAAATTTATAGCAATGGTCCAATCCCCTAACAATCCACCACCTATCGTCCAATTGCCGGATGAGCTTTGTGCCATCAGCGTTCTACAGGCAGTTGAAGGTTTAACGCCAGAGCAGGCCCACAGGCGCTTGGTCAGAAATTTTGGCTTTCTGGGTATGCAAGAAGTCGTCGAGCAAATGGGCAGCTTCTCGCCTGCGTTTGTTGGTTGCGGCCTAAAACTTTGTGGAAACAATTTAGTTTTAGTTACCAACAAAGATGGGAAAATCCGTTCTAGCTCGGCCAAACCCTCGTTGGACTGTTTTGAAGCGCAGTGGTAATCCTAGAACTCGAGGTGTTTTTTGACCCCGCACAAAAACTCGACGTTCCGCAATCCGATTACCGACTGCTCCACTCGGGTTTTTAAGCGGGGCAGGCGCGGGCTCAGCTAGAACTCTAGCGCTCGTTTAACTCGAGAAATGCTATCAGATGGTTCGAAGCCGTCAAAGCGCAAAATCTGCCAGCCAGCCTGGTCGGCGCCTCGCAAGTAGGCCGGGTTGTCGTCTACCAGCAGAATTTCAGTAGACTCATAACCGGCCAGCTCCTGAGCTAGTTTATAAATCTTAGGATCCGGTTTGGCACACTCCAACTTGGCCGATTCGGCAATGACTGTAAATTCAAGATCCGGTATCAGCTTTTTGGCGATCATTTCGTCAGTAAAGCCCAGCCAATTATTGGTCAGCAGCCCCGTTTTGTAATGTTCACTCACCCACTGTAGCAGCTCATCAATGTGCGGCGTGACTTCGGCATTTTCTAGATAATAATCTAGCCAGTGAAAGTTCTTTAGGCCGAGCTCCTTGGTAAAAATGGCA
>MGCV01000010.1 GCA_001790575.1 Candidatus Saccharibacteria bacterium RIFCSPHIGHO2_12_FULL_47_17
TGATCAGTTACATAATCTACTGGTGGGTAGGTATATTTTGGTTGGTTGCCGGTTACTGTTTGGCCGGCGTTAGGGTCTTTGATACTTAGATTCGTAAAGCCGGGCCAGTGTTGGCCATTGTTTTTGGCCGGATCCCATATAACATAGGGGTTGCCGCCTTGGCTTTGTTGAATGACTACACCGTTATTTCTAAAGGTTAAGGTGTTATCGCGGCCTTTGACGTCAGTAAAGGAATAGGTCTTATTAGGGTCAGTCTCACCCTGGTAGCCGGCTGTTTTGACTTCGTTAAGTGCTTTTTCAACACCGATGCCTTCACCTAAAGGTACCTTACCGGTTTGGCGGTCTTGTTGGTCAGGCGTGCCAAACTGCTGTAAGTAACCTGGCGCCTGTGCGTCTTTTTCTGTTGAAGCAACTTTATCCGGCGCCTTAGATCTATAGGCATTGTCGCCGAGTTTTTGGGTAAATATGGCGCCGTTTTTTAGATAAGTATTAGTCACGCCCGTGTTTGGATTGTATGTCACTTTGTCAATTTCGCCTCGGCCGCCCTTTGGAATAAAAGCTCCGGGTGTGCCCTGACGCGGGCCAAGGTTGGTGTGAACATCAATATCATCTACTACAATTGGCGGCTTTTGTGCAGGTGTAGGCTGGACACGCGGCTGCGGGGTTGGCGCAGAAGTTGTCGGAGTTGAAGTCGGTGGAATATACGGCTGTTGGGTTGGTTTAGGTCGTTGAGGTACAGGCGGCTGGGTTGTCGGTGGCATTGGTGTTGATGTCCCTGGGGTTCCAGAGCCAGGTTTTTGACCTGTGGCCGGGTGCTTTTTATTCCAAGCTGCTTGGGCAGCGCTTTGGCTGTCGGATGACAACGCTTGACCAGTTTGGGCATTTACCCAGGTTCCATTACGGTAGGCGGCTGTCACGGACATAGTCGTAGTTCTCGTGGTCGTCCTTGTTGGGAGAACTGGCGGCGGAGGTATTACCCATTTATAACGGCCGCCGTTAACACCGGTGATTTCCACGCTGCCGTCAGACCAAGTTACCTTTTGTGCTAACCTGTCGCCAGTTACCGGATTTGAGACCTTGCTGGTGATCCATCTTTTGGGTGTCGGCACTGAAACATTCATCTCCCTTGTACTTGTAAAAGTCACTTCACTGCCATTAGACGGGCCCATCGTCTTAGGGATAGTTTTGCTGGCGGGGCTGCGTCTTTGCAGCCAGGCTTCAACTTTTTCTTTTGAGCCGGTTACATATGGCTTTGAGCCGTCCCCGCCCTGTTGGATAACTGCGTAGCTGCCTTTATTCTTTCCGGAAGTGATTTGAATTATGCTAGCTTTTTTAGCCTTATTATCGGATTGACTTTTGAAGCTAAAGTTTTCTTTGACCTTAAAGCTCGGTGAAGGCCCGCCGGTCGATGAGGACGGTGCCGCTCCATACTGTATGTTATAGATTTTATTATCAGTTCCGACTACTACAACATCTCCGTTTGATCTTTTAATAATTTTTGCATCCATCTTCACACCGGTATTTGTTGTGATAGGAGCAGTGCCAATAACTTTATCTTTTGAAGACACAGTGTAAGAAATCTTTGGCTCTTGTCTTTCGTATAGCCACTTTTGAACTTCAGCCAATGATCCTTTCCGGTAGACACTCCTTCCTGCGCCGCCTTCTTGCATAACGTAATAAGTGTCCTTCAGCTTGCCGATTTGCGCGTTAATTGGTTTACCGGTTTTTTGGTCGTAAAAAGTTACATGCGGATTTACCATTGAGCCGGCACCAGAAGTCAGATTATACGAATCTGATTTTTTAGTAACAACAAATGCCTTTTCAGTTTCTCCTTTATTAATATCCCATTTAATCAACTCGCCCTTTTTATCTTTATACATAAGTCTGCCATCTGGAGCTTCTCCTACAAGCTTAACTTCTGATGCCAGTGTTTTATCATATGTACCTACTTTGACCCACTCATCTTTTTTTAGCTCATAGACATGTCCATCCGGACTTGTTCTTCTGGGCGGTCTTGGTCCCGAAGCACCAGGAATACTTAAAACAGCTGCCGCGACAACTCCTGCTGGTCCGCCAGTAGCTATCCTTGCAAGGCCACCCAGAGCAGATAGACCTTTTTTTGCTCCCTGCCTTAGGACACCTTTAATGACAGCCCTCTCTGCGCCGCCCGCCGCAGCATCACCGACAGCTGCTGTGCTGCTCGAGAGTCCACTGGGCAATTCGGTGGGGGCACCGAGCCCCTTGAGCCCGCGCTCGGCTTTTACTAGTTGTCCCTGGGCGACCGTAAGTCTTTGCTGGGCTCTGGCAATCCTAGGGTCGGTATCGAAGGAAAGCTGTTTACCACCTTTTTTACCAGATATCTCATTGATAATGTTATTGGCTTTCCGAATCTCTTCTTGGGCGACGGCTTTTTGTTGTTGGAGGTTATCAATTCTAGTTCTTACGCCATTATAATTACTGAAATTAGGTGCGCCATTCTTAACCTCAATCCCCTGGGCCCGTATTCGCTTAAGCAGATTTTGTTTTGTTTTCTCGGCGTTCTTAAAATCTGTTTCGTCGAAATTTCCACCGTTAAGCCTAACGTCATTCTGAAAGGCATTCCATTCATTCCTCAGCCCGGTAATTTTAGCTTTCGTTCCTTTAGAAAGTTGCGTTGATGTAGCCGCAGTTGAAGCAGTACTCAATGTGGTTGTAGCAGGAGTAGGCGCGCCAGTGACTCCCCCCGGGAAACGGACGCGCAAGCCGGAAAGTTTACCCGTTAATTTATCCACGGCGTTGTTAATATCTTGGATGGTTGCTTTTGTGGCCGTGGCATTAGCGGTTTTTAATCCAGACAGTAGTCCTCGAATACGACTAACTTCGGCCTCAGCCGCTGCCAGCTCAGTAGCGGCTGAAGGGCCACCGGCAAGCCCCCCCGGCAGTCGAGCACGTATTGTATCAATATATCCGTTTAATCTATTTACTCCCTTGGTGATATCTTGGATGGTTGCTTTGGTGGCTACGCTTGAAGTCCCTCTTATTCCAGAAACAAGTTTTTTAAGACGGCCAACTTCAGTCTCGGCCGACTTAACTGCCGCGCCTGCTTCCGAGGAAGCTGTTGCAGGAATCTCAAGAAACCTAACCCCACTTACATCACCTCTCTTGCCTGTGAATATTTCGCCGTAATCTCTTTTTATAGTCTCGTAGCTTTTTTTAAGCCAGAAGCTTCTTTCCTCTGGGGTTAGTGTGGCTAAATCGGGAGCTTCTTTTAGGATTGGAACACCCTCTTTACCATAAAATCTGAACCTCGGATCACCCTTTATACGCTTTGCTTCGTCGCTGCCAATATCAAAGCGGCCCCAAACTTTAGCTGAGCCGTTAACTGGTCCATCTGTCGTGGATACTGCGCCACTCTGTGGTAATAGTTTCTTACCAACTCTTTTCTCAATTATTTGTCCGACCGCTTTAGCATCATCTCTTGAGCCAATATAGACAGTAAAATCTTTACCGGCCCCGTATTTAATGCCGGTTTCGAGGGTTGATTTGTATTGCTCTATGAGGCCCCTTTTTTGAAGTTCTTTAAGAAGTTGCGCTACAGGCTTAGCTCTCGCTGCCGCTTCTGCTTCCGTTGCTTCGCCCGATATTGCGCCTACATTCAAATGAAGTTTCCACCCCAGCCCACCTCTACCTAACTTTTCTTTAAGAGGGACTGTGGTTAGCTGTCCGCTGGGACTTCGGCCTGCACCGTTAGTGCTAGGACCGGCACCATTTGTGCTGGCTGAAACATTAAGAGTTGGTACCAATCCATGTCGGAGTTGCCCCACCACGCTTTTTACAGCTTGCGTCCCTCTCCCCTTATTGAAGAGTTTATCTGCGCTATAGGCCAGACCAGTACCAACTAAACCAGGTACTATAAAATCGCTTCCAAAACCGGCCTGCTGAACTGGCCTGTTATTAAATGGCCCTTGTTGAACGGGTGGGTTAAACGGATTGGGTTTATTGGATGGGGCAAATGGATTTGCCGCAGGCTCTGCCATTTTTATCTGTTTTCTTGTTTATTTTTACTTAACGGTTTGAGCTTACGCTTATCGCATCAGATAGTCAACTCTGTTCACGAACAACTTATCCACAATGGTACCAATTCCTGATATTCCGAAATAGGGATATTCTCCCTCTTCTCCATTCAGGATTTGTAACGGTGCAAGCACCCTTTATCATTTATGCAAAATTACGACCCCCGCACCAAAATCTTGATATTCCGAAATAGAATTATTCATTCTCTTCTTCATTCAGGATTTGGTGCGGGGCAAGCATATGACCCATTTTTGCATTTCTGCGGCCAATGACTGCGATAAATAATCAAAAAATATGCAGAAAAAGTACATATGTTATTATTTTGTATATGAACACAGGTCAGGCAATTAACTTCGCCCTTAAAGCTGTGGGCATTGCCGGGCTGGCTGGTGTTGTGATCGTGGCGCCGAATGCCGCTCAGGCTCTTGAACTTATCTTGCGTAAATCCCCCGCCAAAACCTCAAGAGCCGATAAAATTCTGGCTGAACTACGACGGCAAAAGTTAATCGTATTAGTTCGGGGGAACAGTGGGTTTGATTTTACATTAACTCCGGCTGGAGCCCACCGTCTTCAGCGGGCCCTGATCGAGGAACTTGCCATCGCTACCCCTAGAAAATGGGACAAAAAATGGCGCTTGGTAGCCTTTGATGTACCTGTTAAATTCTCAAAACAAAGGCAATATTTTACCGCGCATTTGAGGAAGCTGGGACTACACATGTTACAAAGAAGCCTATGGGTGCACCCTTTCCCTTGCTTTGATGAGGTTGAGACGCTAGCCGGTCACTACAATTTATTAAGATATTGTGCCTTGTCTGAAGTCTCAAAAAGCGACAACCTAACGGCTCGTCGCCTAACGCGCCACTTTGCCGATCAGCTGAAAATCTAAATACATTTTTGGTACATATGTCGTAATTTTGCATATTTCATTTTTAGTTCCCATTATCTTAGCTCCCCGCTATTCGAGTTAGTACTCGAGGTTAACGATGGCTGGTGAGCCGATTTGAATCGTCTGTCCTAAGTCAATGCCCTGCCTTTCCAGCTCGGCCATGATGCCCATTTTATACATAATGTCGCGAAATCGCTGCTCGCCGTGATAATCGCCAAAGTAGGTCCGCTTGGCAAACCGCTCGATTTTTTTGCCCGTCACTAAATAGCCGCCTGGCAATTTTTTAACTTGCCAGCCCTCATCAGATTCACGCAGACCAATAATTGGCAACTCGGCCGGTTTTGACTTTTTGCGGCTTTGCTTTTTTATCTTGTCAAGTCGAGTTTGGGTGAGTCTAAGCAGTTCTTTAATGCCAAGGCTGCTGTGGCTGGATATGGCTAAGACGGTGGTGCCTTTTGGCGCAACCTTTTTGAAAGCCTTGATTTTTGCTTCAAGGTTGTGCTTTGGCATACCTTCAGTCTTAGTCAAGGCCACGATTTGGGGACGCTTACTCAAATCGATTTTATAATCGTGCAGCTCCTGAATAATAACTTTGTAGGCCGAGGTGATATCTTCGCTGTAAGCATCAATAAGATGTATCAGCAAGACGGTTCGCTCAATATGGCGCAGAAATTCATCACCCAGGCCCTTGCCTTGAGACGCTCCCTCGATCAGGCCGGGAATATCGGCAAACAGTAGACTGATCTTGCCATCAATGTCGACTACACCCAAATTAGGCGTTAGGGTTGTAAATGGATAGGCGGCAATCGCCGGCCGGGCGTTAGAAACAACAGACAGAAAAGTCGACTTGCCGGCGTTGGGCAAACCAACGATACCAACATCGGCTATCATTTTGAGCTCTAATGTTGTAGCCAGCGTTTCACCTGGATCACCTTTTTCGGCTACCCGCGGCGCCTGACGAGTGGAGCTGGCAAAGTGAGCATTACCATAGCCGCCACTGCCACCATGAGCCACGGTGAACTGCTGGCCATCCACTGCCAAATCAACCAAAACTTCACTCTTAGATACAATCACCGTTCCAACTGGCACTGATAATCTTAAGTCATCGCCGTTCTTGCCGTGTCGCCGGCGCGAGGCTCCATTTTGGCCGCTAGCCGCTTTAATGAACTTTTTGTAACGGAAATTAGCCAGAGTATGTTCGCGGTTACTGGCAATTAGAATAATGTCACCGCCTTTGCCACCGTCGCCGCCGTCCGGGCCGCCTAATTTGCGAAATTTTTCGTGACGGAAGCTAACCACCCCATTGCCGCCATCGCCAGCTTTAAAAGTTACCTCAACCCTATCCACGAATGCCATAGCAAAAGAGTACCTAGTCCTTAGTCCTTAGTCCATAGCACTAGGAGCTAAGTACTACGAGCTAAAAGCTACCTATAGATGTAGTTATCAAATCTAGAAATCGGTGTCCAGTCACTGCGACCAACGCGGCCCCAGCCGGCCAAACCGTTCATATCAGAATATTTGATCATGGTGCCGTCGGCCGAGACCTCATTGACCACGCCAACGTGCCCCAGCCAACCACCGTTAGATTGACCAATGGCACCGGGGCGGGGAGTTCTACTGACTGTCCAGCCGGACAGTCTGGCATACTGATCCCAAGTATTGGCATTGCCCCAGTTGGTCGGCACGGCTATCTGGGCGGCCACGTAATAGGTGCAATAACCATAATCATAGCCGTTGCTGCCATAGTTGGCTGTAAACGAACTAATTAAATTGGTGCGCACGGCTGGCACAAACTGCTGGCCATTGGGAATGATAATTTTTTCGTCGGCCACCAGCCCATTAATCTCGGCATCGTTAAAGGTAATGATTTGATTCTCGTCGGCCCGAAAACGGCTGGCCAATCCAGCTGGCGTATCACCGGCTTTAACGGTATAGACGATGCCATTGATAGGCGGAATTACTAACTTGGTACCGGCTGCCACAACGTTGCCCGAAAAGCTATTTGACCAGCGAACGCTATCGGCTGTGAGACCAAACTTATTAGCAATTGAGGGAACCGTGTCGCCGGCGGAAGCTGTATATTCAACTATGTCATACTTGGATTTTTGGGCACCGGCCACAATCAGCGGCTTGCTGACGCTGACTGAATCACTTGGTACGATATTTAGGAGAATGTTATCCGAATCAGCCTGATTGCGCACGGCGGTTGATTCCGCCAAGCGAGTCATTTTAGCCGCCGTTAAGGCAATTTGGGCGGATGACAGTTGATCTAAAGTAGCAGCCTTGGAGCTAGTACTTGACGAAAAGGATGCCAATGTACCGCTGCGAATAGTCTGAGAAGTTGAGCGGTTAGTAATAACAAAGGCTGCCACACCTACCAATAGCAAGGCATTGCCAAAAATCAGACTATAGCGCAGCAAACGTCGGCGGGTTTTCTTCGGTAGCGTTGAAGGTGTAGGTAAAGACGGCAGTCTATCCGCCGCCGGGATTCTGTTGACCAGTTTATTAATTGAAATATTTGGTTTGTGAATAAGGCGTTCTCCAAAATAGCGAAAGTTGGGAAATAGTTCTTACCTTTCGCTAAGTTTCTTATTATACCAACCGCAGCTGCTCTGCAATTCAGTCTACCCCTGTTGTCTGCCGCCTTGACAACCCACACATCTGGATCGCCTTGCCCTGCCTACCAGCGGAGCCGGTAGCACTAACGGCCACACTGGGTGGTGCAGTATTTGTTTACCGCCGTCTGGTGTTCATCCAAAGTCCGTGAAAAATGGACTACGCCATCGTCACCGGCCACGAAGTAAAAATAATCACTGTTTGATGGATGAGCCACGGCCTCAAGGGCGGCAGCTGTAAAGTTGCTAATCGGACCGGGCGGTAAGCCGCTGTGAAGGTAGGTATTAAAGGCTGAATCAAAATTTAAATCACGAGGTACGCCGGCAATATCAGCGCCATAGTGAGCTGAGGCATCGGATTCCAGGGCCACGTCCTGGCGCAGGCGGGACAGGAAAACTTGGGCGACAGTTGGTTCAAACTTAGGATCATCGGTTTCACGATAAACAATTGAAGCCAAAATTATGCCCTGATAGACGTTCAAACCTTGGGCCCTCATGCCCTCAATAATATCGGCTGTTAACTTATCACCAAATTCCTCTAAAGACTGTTTGATTATATGCGTGGCCGGGGTGTTGGCGTCCTTTTGGAAGGAATCGGGGTATAAATAGCCTTCTAATGTGGCGCCAGCTGGCAAAGAACTTAAACCTGGCAAGCCGCCATAGGTCTGCGGGTTAAAGGCCGTTTCGATCTCGGCTTTGGAATAGCCAGCCTGGCTAAATGCCTCCTTAATTTGATCAAGTCGCTTGCCGGGCAGAATAGTAACTAGGTTTTTTGTAATATCCCCCTTGACGATTTTGCCGACTATATCTTGGACGCTCATTGATTGGCTCAGTGAATAGGTGCCGGCTTGCAGATTTTTATAAAGTTCGTTGGTTCTGACATAATATTCAAAAGCTGATGTCGAGCGGATCAGGCCAGCTCGTTTCAAACCGATGGCTATTTGATGCAGACTGGCGCCTTTTTCGACCGTGAAATAAACCGTCTTTTGAGAAGTTGAAATTGGGCTTAAGTTATGCTGATACCAGCTGCGCAGTCCAACGGCGCCGCTAACCAGCACTAAAGCTGAAACAACAGCAATGATTAACCCAAGTCTTGATTTGCGCAGTAGTGATTTTGGCATCCAGCGCATGAAATAACAGATTAGCACGAAATCAGTTAGACGGCCACTCTTAGCTCTTCCGGGTTATCTAAAAAGTCTTGCAGAATTATCGCTGCCGCCAGGGCGTGTTCATCAAGATGTTTTTTAGATTCTAGCTTCTTAATTCTGGCTTCTAGGCTGGTCAGGGCTTCGTCTTGAAAATAAAAATGGACTTTTGGTAGCTTAGCTTTGGCAGTTCCAACAAACTGGCGCAGCCACTTAGTTTGGGCCGTATCTTTACCATTTAGACTCCGCGGCAAGCCAACAACTATTATTCCGGCGCCTTGATTGATCATTGATGTAAGTTCTTCAATAAGTCTAGCCGTCTCTATTGAAACGAGCGGTTCAGCTAATTTAGCAACTGTCGAAGCCCGAGCCATGCCAGTGTGAACATGTCCAATATCCAAACCGATGATTTCACTGTTTGCTATGCTCGCCCCTCCGGAAGAGAGCCCGACAAAATGTATTCCATTTTGCCGGCGCGATGAGAAACCGCGAAGGGGTTTCTCATTATTTTTTTCACTGGTTGGCATCTACGTCGTTGACCTGCTGCAAAGTGACTTGAATTTTGGCTGGATTGTTTGGTGCTTTGCTTACCCAAAATGGGCTCATATTGACATCAACGTCTTTGACGCCGGGCAACTGCCCAATAAAGTTGCGAATATCGCCTTTTTTTAAGCCAACGGCCTGGCGCTTAATTCCTTCCGTGTCAATATTTGGAGTGGCCGAGGCCTCGGCCGTAACACTCAAAGTCATATTGGCCGGCGAAGTCTGGCTCTGAACTGTGTTTGTGACATTTTTTAACAGATCGTTATCCAATATTTGCTGTCTGGACGTATCAATCTGTTTTTTAAGCTTGTCGGCAACTATTTGCTTAAGCTCATCTTTTTTCAGAGCCACGATTGAATGGGTAATTTTGATGTTAACGTTAACCGTCGAAGCTGGCTGGCCAACATCCGGCGAGGCCGTCACTGCCGCCTCACCAATTTTGAGAGTTGAGCTAATCAAATAAAAGCCCTGCTCAGAAAGTTGTTTCTGGAAGTTTTTAGAAAACTCATCGGAGCTTTGGCTGGTAATTTTCTTTTTAGCTTCATCGATGTCATTTTGAGAAACGACTTTGGCAATATTGTCTGTGCCACCGCTGGCTGAGCCTGTAGCACTGACGTCTGGGCGACCAGCAACCGTAAATGCTGCCGAAGCAACGTTGTAATTGGAGCCACCGGACTGAGCTTTAATGGCGGTCGAACTGGTGGCTGAATAGTTTACGCAACTACCCGAAGCACCACTAATGGTAAAGCTTGTTTTAGCTTGGGTTATATAAGTTAAGCCGTTGGTACTTAGGCCGGCGCCGGACGGAACATCGGCTGGCGTGTTAAAGGGAGCCGAGCAGTCTTGAGCGCTCATTGTTACCGAACCGCTAGCTTTATCGCCGTTATTTTGCTGGCCGGTGGCCGAAACTTGCTGGGTCGAAGTTTGATCAGAGGTTTTTAAGGTTGCCGGAATAATGGATTTTTCCAGATCAACAGCTTTGGCGCTATCAGCGGTGGTTAGTTCAAAATTGGAGCTAATTGGTGTGGCAGTGGTTTTAACTACAATACTAGCTTTGGGCAAGACTTTGGTAGCCAAAAACAGAAATATAATCAAGCCAACTGCCCCGGCGATGCCCAGCACCAATCTTAGGCGAAATTTATCAAAGTTGGGCACTTTAAACCGCTTGTCTTTGGCGGGGGCAGTTTTTTTGGTTGGTTCTTTTGTTGCGGCCTTATCCTCAGCATCAGTTGCTTCGTCCTCGGCCAAGCTAATGGTTTCCGGCTCGTCGACTTCGGCAGGAACAGCAATCTCGCCCATAGAGCGGTGATAATCAAGTGTGGCATCTTTCTCGCTGATCTCTTCACCTGGCTTCCCTGCACCGACAACATCCTGACCTTTAACGGGCACCGGCGAGGGTGGAATATAAGGTTTGCTATGTAAGTTCTTGGCGACATGAACTTCGGCCGCGCCGGCCAACGGCAAGATCTTCGGATCACTGGTCACCAAAACAATATTTTTATCTGCCTCATCGGCGCTGCGTTTCAAAAGGCGCATATTAACTATGCTTTGCAGAGTTGAGAATTTTTTCGGTAAAACTAAGGCTGTAAGTTTGCCTCTGCTGCCCTCAACCTTATCAATAATTGAAGTTATTTCATCATCAGCATCAATGTAGATAGTGTCTTTATCAGCTTTGGCAGATTTGTCGGCGGTCATCCCATTAGACTCCTAGCTACCAAAGCTGGTGGTTTTTTAGAAGTTCGGTCACGACTACATCGTGGGAGTCTAACGGGATAGACCCCGTTAGAAGTCTGATTTGCTGTTTGCAAATCAGAAGATGTTTCCAACATACTACTTCTAATCGGGGTCATGTCTTTAGCGCCTTATTGAATCGATCTTTTAGGCTAGCTTGATCTGGTGCCTCGCCAGAATTTAAGGTATCCATACCGACCCGCAGCAAGCCCATGGCCGTGATAAATGTGTGGTCGGTAATATCACCGGTGGTATCGGAAATGCCAATGACGTCTTCTGGCAGGATATGTTGGACTTTTGGTTTCTTGGTAAATGGTAGTACTTTATACCAATCGCCTCCACTCAAGTGGTGCATTAGCATTTCCAGTGAAGAGCCGCCGCCGCATAGCAATAGCCGGTTGGGTAGATGGTCTAATTTATCAAATTCAGCTAGTGCCAGTTCCACGCCGCTGCCCCAGACCTTAAGGGTCTTGGCTAACGCTCTTTCAATCGCTGGGCGCTGCTGGGCAGCTATCGTGCCAGCACCTATGCCAAGCTTCAGGGCCTCGGCGGCCGGGAAATCGACATCAAGCTCTCGCGCGATGGCTTGGGTAAAGGCCCGGCCGCCGATACCAAACATCTTTGTACCTTCGACGCCGCCTTCATTAACCACCGCGATATCGGTTGTACCGCCGCCAACGTCCATCAACACAGCACTAACTTGAGCGTTGGGATCGTCACCCACCACCGAACGAGCCACCGCAAAAGGTTCGGCCGCGACGGCCAAAAGCTCCAAATCGAGTTCAGTTGCCACTCGTTCCAAAGCGCCAATATGGATCATTGGCGCAAAAGCGGTATACATTTCAACCTCTAGGTCGCGGCCCTGGAAGCCAACCGGGTTGGTAACTTTATAGCCGTCAATGTCGATGCGCACCAGCGCACTGTTGACCAAACGAACCTCAACATCCTTGCCGAGCTCCCAACTCAAAGTGGCCCGAGCTTTGACCTCGGCTCGTTCCTGAACCAACTGTATAATCCGCTGAATCTCTTCGATCGTTAGTTCATCGGTAGCTGTCTGACGGGTGAATCTAACAGTGCTGGTGGTACCCTTGACAAGCTCGCCGGCAATGCCGATGATGGCGGTCCTGGCATTACTAACTTCGGCTTGTTGCTCGGCATCGGCCAGTGCTTTGTCGCAATTAGCGACCACCGCTGCAATATCGGAAATAGCACCGGCTTGCATATCCGAAAGCTCCTGGTGTGAACGACCGACACCTATTATTTCAACTTCATTGCCTACCACACGACCGATTAGGGCTTTAACAAATTCGGTACCAATATCTAAAGCCACCAAATACTCACCAATTGGCTTTTTTTTGTCGCTGCGTTTTATTTTTGGCAGTTTGAATCGCAAACTTTTGGCCTTTTCAAGCATAGGCATGATCAGATAGATTATAGCACGCCTAACAGTTTAAACAGCTCTGTCGGACTACTCCAAAACGGCTTTGATGCGGCAGACCTGCCCCGCACCAAAACCTGAGCGGAGTAGTCTGCAATCAGATTATGGAGCTTCAAGTTTTTGGTGCTGGGGCGCCGGCAACCTTTTCTAATATGGCCTTTATTCGACGAACCCCCGCAGAACTAGCTTCCTCTTTGACGATTTTGAATTGCTTGCCGCCGGCACCGATCATGCCGGTGTGCTCGACATGGGGACCGCCGCAGATTTCGCGGCTAAAGGGCTTTTTGGGGTCGCCGATGGTGTAGACCTTCACCTTATCCCCGTACTTGTCACCAAACGCACCCGAGGCAGTTTTTAGGGCTTCTTTGGTGTCTTCTTCTTTCCAGTTAACCGGTAAATCTTCGGCGATTTTCTGATTGACGATGTCTTCAACCTGCTTTAACTGTTCCGGCGTAACCTTTTCGGGATGTGAAAAATCAAAACGGGTCCGTTCGGCCGTGATATTACTGCCGCGTTGGACTACGTGGTCGCCCAGAACATTTTTAAGCGCCCGGTACATCAGATGGGTCGTGGTATGAAGTTTGACGACGGCTTCAGAATGGTCAGCCAGACCGCCTTTAAACATGCCGACACTGGCGGTTTGACTGCGTTTTTTCTGTTCTGCCATAAGTTGGTCAAACTGTTTGCGCCAATCGTCGCTAACCTCGGCTTTTTGCAGATAAGCTTCTTCTAAGCTTAGTTCTATCGGGAAACCATAAGTGTCATAAAGTCTAAATATATCCTCGCCGTTTAGTTTTTTCTTTTGTTCGGCTAGTTTAGTAAATTCCCGTACGCCGGAACGCAGGGTTTGGCGGAAAATCTTTTCTTCCCTGGCGAAAATTGCGACGACGTCGCTTTTCTGTTTTTCTACCTCTGGAAAATCGGATTCGTAAATTCCAGTAATGATGGGTACGACCTGCTCACAAAGTTGTTGCTCGATACCAAGTTCAAAGGCATAACGGATGGCCCGGCGCAACAGGCGCCGTAAGACATAGCCTTGAGCTTTATTGCTTGGTGCCGCCCCATCAACAGCCAAAAATGTGGCTGCCCGCAAGTGGTCGGCAATCACCCGCATACTGGTTTCATGCTGGTCATAGTCTTTACCGCTTAGTTTCTCAAGGTTTTCAATAATTGGTTTTATCAGGCTGATCTGGAAAATATCTGGATTATCATCGCTGGCGGCCGCCAGCCGTTCCAGGCCGCCACCGAAATCGACGTTGGGCTTTGGCAGCGGCTCAAAGCCTTTGGCCGTCTTTTTATAGGCCATGAAGACGCTGTTGCCGATTTCCAAAAAGCGGCCGCAGTTGCAGTTAGGGTGGCAATATTTGCCATATTTTGCATCGTGGGGTGTACCGAAATCATAAAAAACTTCGGAGTCTGGACCGCCCGGTTCGTCTTCGCGCATATTGGCCGGCTCACCCTCCCGGCTCCACCAGTTTTTGGAAGCATCATAGAAAAAGATTCGGCCGTCTTGTATGCCTTTGACGTGGCCATCAGCTTGCGAACCGAGTTCAATTTCTTTAGCTTCTAAGCCTTCAAGTTCAAACAGGTCTTTCCAGATCTTGGCCGATTCGGTGTCTTTAGGTACGCCAGTCTTTTTGTCACCACTGAAACAAGTTACATATAATTTGGCTGGATCGAGTCCGACAATTTTAGTCAGCCAATCCCAAAACCAAGTCAGTTGCTCCTCTTTGTAGTAATCGCCCAGGCTGAAGTTGCCGAGCATTTCAAAAAATGTGGTGTGACGGTTGTCGCCGACTTCGTCCATATCTTCGGCCCGAAAGCAGGTTTGGCTATTGACCAGCCGTTTGCCAGCCGGGTGCGGTTGGCCAAGCAAGTACGGCACTAGCGGCTGCATGCCGCTGCCGGTAAATAAAGTAGTCGGATCATCTTGCGGCACTAAAGAAGCCCGGGGGATAATTTTATGGCCCTTGGCTTTGAAATACTCGAGGTATTTCTTCCTGATTTCCTGCGCCGTCATGCTTTGTATTTTAACAGAGGTTTTGGTTTCCGAGAGTTGCACTTCTTGACTATTGAGCATTGGCATTTTACTGTATCAATTATGGAAAGAAGGGCAGACGGATCAACCGTTCTAATCTCCTTAGCTGAAGAAACTACTGCAGTTAGTGCACTTCACTGTACCGCTCAGTGTCGCCTGTTCGGTAGAAGGGGCAACTTGCAACTTGCCAGCAAAATTTTAGAATTACGTCAAGCTAATTCTATCTCGCCTTTAGAGCTATCATCACGTGAATCACGGAAAGTGAAAAAAGCCATTAAGTTTACAGTGGCTCACCCTAGCACTGTGCGTGATTCAATTCAGGAATGGGCAGACAGCAAACCCTCTCAGATAGGACATGTCTCTCTGCACCATACCTGGGGTCAGCCGATGCCAAGTTTGGTTTTACACGACACTCAAGAGGTGGCTCAAAGATATACTCAAGACGTACTATCTGAAGCTCAAAGAATGCACGAACAGTTGCGCCAAGCAGTTTAAACTTAGGTGACGATGCCACCGCCAAGGCACATATCGCCGCTATAGAAAACTATTGACTGGCCCGGTGTTACGGCCCGGACATCATCTTCCAGCTCAACACTCCACCGATTTGACTTACCTGTCCTGAGCAAGGTTGAAGGGTTAAGTTTCTTTACTTTTATTAATTCGCCGCGGTGTCGTGTTCGTGCATAAAGCTGGCCTCTGTTTATTGCTGCTTGTTTAATGGCCGGAGGCCCATTTATCCAATGAGCCTGGGTAAATTTAATTTCTCTGCTCCAGAGCTTTTCATCTTGTAAGTCAGTAGTAACATACACCTCATTTTTCTTCATATCCTTGCCAGTTACGTAAAACGGCAGACCACCGCCGACATCCAGTCCATGGCGTTGGCCGATGGTGTAAAAGATCGCGCCGTCATGCTCACCGACTTTTTGGCCCTTCTGATCAATAATCGGTCCCTGCTTTTCTTCAACATATTGGCTCAAGAATTCCTTAATACCAACCTTGCCGACAAAACATAGCCCCATGCTTTCCTTTTTGTCAGCTGTTACCAATTTATGCTTAGCCGCCAACTGTCGAACTTCACTTTTTAAATAATCGCCGATCGGATAAAGCGTATTTTTAAGCGCATCTTTGGTTGCTCGATAAAGAAAATATGTTTGGTCTTTGTTTTTGTCTTTGGCCATGTAGAGTCGACCGTCTTTAGTGCGGGCGTAGTGGCCGGTGGCAATAAGGTCCGCACCGTCGGCCATAGCCGTATGAAAAAACAAGCCAAACTTGATTTCTTGGTTGCACATGATGTCTGGGTTCGGCGTATGGCCGGCCTGAAACTCTTTGAGCATGTAATCAACCACTTTTTGCTTGTACTGCTTCTCGAAGTTGTACATCTTAAAATCAATGCCAAGCTGGACGGCCACGCGTTTAGCATCGGCAAAGTCTTCGCGCCATGGGCAAGGCATACCCGGTAGATCCTGGCTCCAGTTCTTCATAAAGACGCAAACTACCTTATAGCCTTGCTGCTTCAAAAGTAGAGCAGCGACAGAGGAGTCTACGCCCCCGCTCATCCCCACATATACTGTTTTCACATCTGTTATTGTAGCGTAAAAGGGTTGTAAGGTCGTAGTAAACGTACTATAACCCTCTCTTCCTATGACCCTGTAGCCCTTTATATATCAAGGAATACGGTTACTTTGTCTTGTTTGACGTGGAGGACGCCGCGGCTGATTGGCAATACAAATTCCAAGTTATCTGGTTTGCGAATTCGAATATTGCAAGGTCTTAGCAGAGACATAAAGTTCTTGTGTCTTGGCAAGATATCAAATGGACCGGTATCGTTGACTGCCGAAAAAGTCAGAGCCTGGCCATCGAAATAGACCTTTGATGGTGAGTAGATTTTTACCCCAATTGTTTTGGTTGGCCTCATATCAACTAGCCAAAATAGTCTCGACGCCGGCTAGCATTTCTTCTCTTACCACGTATTCACCTTTATGGCCAGTCAGGCCTTCGGTTACGAACATCGGCTGGGCAAAGTAGTCTATGAGCTGGCGAGCACGGGCAAATTCAGCCCGATCCTCTGGCGATAGTTCGTTCTCGCCAATAATAGCAATGATGCCGCGTAGTGATTCATGTTTTTGCAAAGTGGCCTGAACTTTAACAGACAAATCGTAGTGTCTTTGGCCGACGATGTCTGGACTTAGCAATGATGAGCTAGTTCGAATCAGGTCAACAGCCGGACGAATACCTTCTTCAGCCACTTTGCGCGACAGAACGATTATGCCATCAAGTTCGTTTTGAATCATCTGGACAGCCGGATCGGATAAGTCGTCGGCTGGCACATAGATTGTCTGGACGGCCGTGATCGAGCCGTTTTGATTGGAGCTGAGCCGATCCTCAAGTGTTTTAACGTCTGAGAAAATAGTCGGTTCATAGCCACCCTCGCTGGGTATTTGCTCCAAAATTGTTGATAGTTCGTTGCGGGCCTGAACATAGCGATACATGTTATCGGCAAAAAACAAAATATCTTTTTTGTGAATGTCGCGGATATGTTCGGCCGCCGCCACACCAGAAAGAGCTACCAACACCCGCTGGACCGGGTTTTGATCCATCTGGCCAAAGAACATGCTGGTATTACCAAGCAGATTGCGAGCTTTGAGCGTCTCATAAAGCTCATGCCCTTCGCGGATACGCTCGCCAATACCGGTGAAGAAACTAATGGCCCGGCCAGCTTTGGCAACGTTGTGAATCAGCTCCATGGTCAGCACCGTCTTGCCAACGCCGGCGCCGCCCACAATGCCCATTTTGCGTCCCTTAACAAACGGCGTGAAGAAATCGATAACCTTAATACCAGTCTCCAGAATTTCCGGCGCACTGGCCTTGAATGACATCCTAGCTGGCGGCACCTGCCAAATGTCCTTGTAAGACAGTTGGTCAGAAGCCGGCAGCGGCTGACCATCTAAGGGCCGTCCCAGAGCATCAACTATTCGGCCCAGCATTGGTAGGCCAACCGGCACTTCAATGCCCTTGCGGGTTCTTTCTGCCGGCATATTTTTAGACAAGCTTTTGTCACCTATTACATTGAGGCAGATGGCAATATTATCCGGGTTTAAGTGGTTAACTAGCAGCGGTGACTTTTTGTCCGCGCCGGAAAGCAGTAGTTCGCCGATCTCTGGTCCGTCCTCATCGAATTGGACCGAAACTATCAGATTGCGAACCGATTTAATCAGGCCGGCGCTCATAGACTCCCCCTTTGGCGTAGGCCGTTCATGACTTCTTTGAGGCGCTCGTCTTTGAGCTGTCGCTTGGCCCGACTATACTGCCAGCTGACATCACTACTTCTGTCTTCGGCTTTTTCATGGGCCACTCGCATGGCCCGAAAACGGCTGGCATATTGAGCCAGTTTGGACTCCATAATGACCTCGGAGAGCATAATTTGCATCATCGAACGCTCCAGATGGTCGACCACCGCGTAAGGGCTTGGCTCAAAAATGTAATTTTTTTCGCTGATTATTTCCTCGCCCGGCCGAACGTTAGCACCTTTCTCGGTAACCGCCGAGCTCAGCGGCATGGTTTTGATCTCTTGGTTCATCAACGAAACATAGGATGGATAATAAACCGTCGTGGAGTTATATTTTTGGACTTCCACGATCAGCGGCATGACATTGATGTTCTTGTCATTGATAGGCATCTTGAAGCTTTTAACAACTGGCGCGCCGGCCTGCATTAGTTGGACAAGACCATGGTGGCCGATAACGATAATATCGCTTCGATTTCGGTCATAGTTTGTTAGCGCCGTACTCACCAGCTTCTGGTCAATATCACCGCTAAAGCTGCCTTCGGAGGTGATTAAGATCATCAGCTCTTTGGGGCTGACAGCAGTGCGGCTTTGACTGCGGCCAAATCGAAAGACTCGATCAAATCGAATTTGGGAGTATATTCGCCAAAGGTCGCCAAAGAATTCAGTGGCTCGTAGCACCTGATCTTTAATTTGAGCGATGCGGGTACTAGCAATGCCCTCAAAAGCGCTGGTTAACTCGACCATCACCGACGACAGTTCTTTGGCCTGTTCCAAGTCAGTTAGCTGTCTCATCTATGGACACCTCCTGCTAGCTGGCTTTTCAGCTGGGCCAAGGCTGCAGAGTAGCTGTCTGGCGAAGTGATACTGCTTGCAGCCTCGGTGGCGGCTCGCTTGAGCAGTGGAATATCTAGACTATCGGGGGCATCATCGGCTAGCACTAAATCCAGCATCAACTGTTGAGCAGCTAGGCTATAAGTTTCGCCCGGAATCTGGGTAAAGATTTGGTTAAGCTGCTGGCCCTTGATCAAAACTTTTCGGGTAGAGGTGCTAACCTCAGTTCCGAAGTGGGCATATTCTTTGGCCCGGTTATATTCAGTCAGGGTTTTAAAAACCTGAGCGTTTTGGGCGCGTTGGCGCTGATTCTGGCCGACCCCACCGACTCGAGTAACGCTCAAACCAACCGAAATTGCCGGCCGCAGCCCGGCCCGAAAAACGTTCATGTCCAGTATCCACTGACCATCGGTAATCGACATAACATTGGTTGGTAAATAAGTTGAAATATCGCCCCCTTCAGTAAGGACTAGCGGTATAGCGGTTAGGCATTTATGATTAGCTGAAAGCTTACCAGCCCGCTCGAGTAGCGACGAGTGGGCATGAAAAATATCGCCCGGATAAGAATCGCGACCCGGGCTAACGCCGGAAAGTAGCGATATTTCGCGGTAAGCAAAGGCATGGGTACTTAGATCGTCATAGAAAATAACTACATCTTGATCGGCGGTTTGCCAGAGGTATTCGGCCAGCGCACAGCCGACATAAGGTGCCAAATAACTGCTAACTAAAGATTCGAAGATGGTCGAGACCACGACGATCGACTTTTTCATAACGCCAGCTTCATTGAGTCGGCTGAGCAGCAGATCGATATCGGACCTGCGTTTGGTGATCATGACGTAGACCACAATCTGGTCAGTCTGGCGTTGATTAATCGCAATTTGGGTAGCCAATGTTGATTTGCCGGATTTGCTATCACCAAGCAAGGCCAAGCGTTGGCCGCGGACGATTGGGAACAAGGTGTCAATCAGCGTGACACCGGTCTCTAGCTGGGTGGACAAAAGTTCGCGCTGATAAATTGGCGGCGCCCCGTTAAAGACCGGCCAGTTGGCATCGGCGGCGATCGGCCCTTTGCCATCTATCGGTTCACCGGTGACTGATATGACTCGGCCGACATAATCGCGGCCGACTTTGGTCACCAAATCTTCCTGCTGGACAACCGCCAAGGCACCAATTCGCAGTTTCGAATTATTGAGTCTTAGCACATATATTCGATCTTCTAAAATATGGTGCACGAAACCTTGGCTACCGTCATCAAAGATTATCAAAGCCTGAATATTGACCGGCTGCATACCACGTATCTGCACCAAAAAACTGTTGATGGCGATAACTTCACCAACCGGCTTACCGGCGTCAACAAAGCTTTGAAAGTGCTTGTTGGCCTCAGCGCTCACTGACGGCTCCCCGTATGAGCTCTAGCAAGAAAGCCTTTTCTTTTTCCAGATGGACCCGCAGGCTCATATCAAAGACTTGGTTTGGGGTGCGTAGCACACAGCCAGCAGCGATACTAGGCTGCAGGCCAACTTGCAACAGACAGAAAGAATGAACATTCTCACGCAGCCAGGCTAATATCTGCTCCAGGAATCTGGCCGACGGTTCGGCCGCAAAGCTGATGTGAAGTAACGGCGCGCTCTTTTCCAGTTTGGCAAGTTGGTTGCTCAGTGACTTACGATGAGATGTTTGAAGCAGATTAAGTTTATTTTCTTTGGAAATTTGGTCAAGTAGTCGAGTCAGTCGCGGTGGTGCAACTGACGTTCCGGCCTTACGAGCTTTGAGCGCAATAAAGAATTCATCAAGCGCTGCTAGCTCCCTCATCAAGTGACTGACATCGGTATTCGAAACAACCCCCAGCGGCAGCTTAAATTCCACTTTTGACATCCTCGATTATGGCTTTTTTGTTGTTCTCCAACTCGGCCAAAATGTACTCCAGCTGATCAGACAAATCGATTTGATTGCCAATAGCCCGCAGCACATAGTGATTGACGATCGAGGCCATCTCGCTTTCAAAGTGCTCTAGTAAGCGGGCCTTTTGAGTTTCGGCTTGAGCCTGCAACTGAGTTTCCAAAAAATGACGCTGTTGTTCTATCGTGGCGACGGTTTTCTCAATAGAACTAAGCGCCAGCTGCTTGGCATCACTAATGGACTCTTGGTATTTTTTAAATTCTTGCTGGAGCGTACGGGTAATTTCGGTACGCATGTATTCATTGACCTGGGTGGTGGTTTCGCGCAGATCTTGCTGCAGGAACATGGCATTCTCACCAATGACTTTTTCAAAGTGCAGCCGGCCGCGGTTACGCAGCTCCTCGCGGAATTCATCATTAAAGATATGGTCTACGTCTTCTTGAGCCCGCTCCAGCAGGGTTGAGCGAGTAACCGGTGGCGCGGTTTTTGCGCCAGCCGCCGGTTTGGGCTTGCGGTAGGGTCGCCATAGCAACCATAAAAACAGGCCAGTAATACTGACGATCAAACCAACTATGATTGCTATCCCACCGCTACTCATACTCTATATATTTAGGACTATATAAACTCCACCCAGGCCGCCAAAAAAAACCAGCCCGGCAGCCACAATTACCTGTGTTAAACCATGCATGATGGACTGTTTGCTTAGCGGGTTGCGGCCAATAGAGATAATACTGCTGCGCACTCCTACTAAAATTAGACTGGCGGCCACGATCAGGGTTATTAGAAAAATAATCAAAGCGCTATAAATACGGGCCGCCGAGACCGATTCGCCGGCAATGGCATAAGCCAGCCGAAGCAATGGGGCGGGCACGTAGCGATCACCTTTTATCAGTGGATTCTTACCGGGGTTGATCTCGGTCTTAATCTTACCAACGGCTGAGCCATCCACGGTAGTAACTACGTCCGAGCGGCCATCGAAATTAGACACTGCCTTGCCAACCACATACTCTTGGGCCACCGAAGCTTTGCCGGCAATACCGTCACTTTTTTTAGACATTGACAGGTAGTCGCCCGATTTAATCGAACCATTACTTACCGATACCAATACCGGATAAGTGCCAGACGTAGCTACAAAAACTTGCTGATTTTCTTTTTGCAGGGTTACAGCCGCTTCAGCCTGTTCAATTACGACACCGTAGATCCGGTTGACGTCAGCAGCCGGCGCCAGCTCAACATTTTCCGGATTATCTTTGGCCAGCGTCACGACCCGGCCGGGTTCAATGGCCGTCTTGGCACCAAAACTTTTAGCGATAGTCTGACTGTAAACGTAACCGGCAGGCAGTAACATCAATGCCAGGGCAAGTAATACTTTGGCAAAAAAAATTTTGTATAAAATAGCCGAAAAACTCTTTAGCAGAAACATCATACTTATTTTTAAGTATAACGCTTTTGCTTAGGTGATAACACCCTTTAACTAGCTACGGGCTATGACGGTGGCCAAAGTCTTGGCGGTTGTCACCAAATCGTCAACAGTTGTAGCACGGCCGAAGCTGAAACGTAAACTGGAACGAATCAGCGGTTCTGGTAAACCCAGAGCCCGCAGCACGTGCGAAGGATCTTGGCGAGCGGCACTGCAAGCACTGCCGACGGCCGCCTGGATGCCACGTTCATCAAGCTCCATGACCAAGCGCTCGCCGTCTTGTCCGGGCAAGCTAAGGCTGATGATATGCGGACTGCGGGCTTTAGGATGGCCATTAACTTTAGCATCTGGCAATTTTTGGTTAAGTTCTTCAATGAAGCGGGTTGATAGTTCTTGTAGTCTTTTCAGTTCAGCGTCTTTGTTGGTTTGAGCAGCTTTCAGGGCTTCGGCCAGGCCGACGGCTGCTGCCAGGCTTTCGGTGCCGGAACGCAGGCCAAATTCTTGACCGCCGCCCAAAATCAAAGGTCTCAACTTCGCACCTGCCTTTACGTAAAGAGCACCAGATTGTTTTGGTCCGTAAATTTTACCACCGTTGAGGCTCATTAAATTGACCCCCAGACGGGCCACCCGCAGATCGAATAAATTTCCGGCTTGAGCAGCGTCGGTATGCAAATATAGTGGTCGGTCAATCTTGTTTTTTAAGCGCTGGCGTTTGATTGCTTTAACTACCTGAGCAATTTTGGCCAGTGGTTGAATGGTGCCAACTTCATTATTAATGTACATAACACTGATTAATACCGTTTTGTTATTGATCATCCTAGCCAGCTGTTTTAGGTCGACTATCCCAGACTTATCAACTGGTATCAGACGATGTTTGAACTGGCCGGCCGGCGCCAAAACGGACTCATGTTCGATACTGCTGAGCAGTACTTCGGCTTGCGGAAATTGACGCATGACACCGCTGATCGCCAAGTTGTTGGCTTCAGTCGCACCACAATTAAAGATAATTTCGCCAGCTTTGGCACCGAGGCATTTGGCAACTGTTTGTCTGGCTTGCTCCAAGGTTTTTCTGGCTTGCCTGGCCGCCAAATAAACAGACGAGGGATTATGAAAAAATTCACTGAAATAGGGCATCATAGCCTTCAACACTCTTGGATCTACTGGAGTTGCAGCTGCATAGTCTAAATATATGTATTTCATTTTGGGAGATTTTCTAAGCAGCCGGGCTGGCTGGTTTTGGCTCTTGTTGTTTCGGAAACAGCGGTGATGGCAACGGCTGCAGTACACCGCTGGCAAAGACGCCTTTTATTTTGGCGGCTGTTTCGGGCATAAACGGCGCCAGCAGATCGGCAATTTCAATCAAACAACCAGCTATATAGGCGAGTACCTCGCTCAAATGCTCGTCATCACGCGGGCCGGTTTTAGGATCGGCCAACTGCCAGGGTTTAGTCTCGTCAATATATTGATTTAATCCTCGAACTTGTTCCCAAACCTCCTCCAGGGCTTTATCGAACCGAAAGTCCGCCATAGCTTGTGAGTAACCCGCAATGTCATGCTCTGGATCGGGGATTTCGCCGATCATGCTATTTTCGTATTTAGCAATCATGGCTGACGTTCGCTGCACGGCATTGCCGAGCTGGTCGGCCAGTTCATCGTTATAGACAGCCGTGAAACGATCCCAGTTAAAATCGCCATCGCCGTAGCTAGGAATGTGACGCACGAAAAAGTAGCGAAAGGCATCGGTGCCAAATTTTTGAATAACTTCAAGCGGCGATACTACATTGCCAAGACTTTTACCCATTTTGCCACCGCCAACCGTTACATAACCATGGACATAGAGAGCCTTGGGCAGTGGCAGGCCAAGGCCCAACAGGATGCCCGGCCAGATGGCGGCATGAAAGCGCAAAATACCTTTACCAATAACCTGGACGTCAGCCGGCCAGTATTTTTTTAAATCGGGCTTGTCCGGGTAACCCAAAACAGTGATGTAGTTAAGTAGCGCTTCAAACCAAACATAGATTATTTGGCTGTCATCGCCCGGAACCGGCACGCCCCAAGCAATTTTTTCTTTGGGCCGACTGATGCTGATGTCTTCCAGTCCGGCGTTAATGACTGACAGGATTTCGTTGCGCCGGCTGTCCGGCACGATACGAAACTCGCCAGTTTCGATGGCCGCTTTAATTTTGGGCGTAAAGCTGCTTAGCTTGAAAAAATAATTCTCTTCTTTGAGTCTTTCATATGGTCGGTTATGCTCCGGGCAGATGCCTTTGTTGGCCTTAACTACTTGCTCTGAGAAATACTCCTCATCGCCCACGCAGTACCAGCCTTCGTACTGGCCCTTGTAGATATAGTTTTTTAAATTTTGCCAAGCCAGTTGAGCTCTTTTTTCATGCTCTGGCTGAGTGGTTCTAATAAAGCGGTCATGGCTGATATTTAGCAGCTTCAGAAGTTCGATGAATTTTTGGCTCATTTGTTCGGTAAATTGCTCGGGTGCCATCTTTAATTCAGCTGCCTTTTCCGCGTTTTTGCCACCATGTTCATCAGTGCCAGTCGAAAAAAGCGTCGGTATATTTTGCAGCCGAGCATAACGAGCCAAAACGTCGGCCATAATAAATTCCATAGCGTGTCCAAGGTGCGGCTCGCCGTTTACGTAAGGTATAGACGTTGTTACGTAGAACTTGTCCATTTGTTTAATTGTAACTTATCCCCAATGTTAGGTCCTTCGACTTCGCTCACCCTTCGATTTCACTCAGGGTGCCCTGAGCTTGTCGTCCTTCGATTGACTCAGGACGACCCTGAGCCTGTCGAACGGGTCGAACGGGCAGGATCATTCAACTCGCAGATGGTTTACCACCCCTCGACCGTGAGCTCGGGGTCGAATGGTGGGCAATGTAGGATTTGAACCTGCAACCTCTTGAATGTGAATCAAGCGCTCTAGCCGTTGAGCTAATTGCCCGAGCAGATTAATTATACTGCCAGACTATTTATCAATATATTCCCGACAAAAGCGCTCGAAGATAGCGTTCGTCCAACCAAAGCCAGTCTGGGAGGGATAAATTCCTTTGGCTGGCGGTTTGCTCGGCGAAACAACATTATATTTTTCTAGAAAAATGCCATGTTTGTTGAACCAGGTTAGATTGGTGCTTATCCACTTCAGAGCAATTCGCCTGGCATCTTCATGATAGCCGTATCGTTGCAGTCCCTTAACAACTATAAAATGCAGTGGCGCCCAACCGTTTGGATAAGCCCATTGAGTTGGTGTGGCACCCGGCACCAAAATGTTAACCTGGGGTGCATCGGTTGTGGTCAAACCACCTCGTTTCTCAAACTTGCGCAGCGATTTTACCAATCTGGCAGCATGTTTCTGACTGGCCATTCCTGCCCACATCGGGTAATAGGCAGCCAGTGAGGCCACGCTGCTGCGGCTTCTTTTAATGTAGTTATAGTCATAGTACAGCCCACGCAGTTCGTTCCACATTAACCGATCGATAGTGTAGCGCCGGCGGTGGGCAACTTCTTGCCATTTGTCAGCTTCAGCTTTTTTTCCCAGGATTTCGGCCGCTTTCAAAAAATCGGTTTCATACTTATATAACAGCGAGTTGAGGTCGATTGGTAGGTAGTTTAAGCATTTGCGGTTAAAGCGCGGTGTCATATCCCAGCCGCTTTCGGCTTCGGCCAAATCATGGATGTAGTTAATGTCATAGTAGCGACTGAGGCCTTCATAGATTTGGTGGGCATACGGTTTGGTCTGGCCCATCCAAACGGTGACATATTCATCTTTGGCAACCTCAATCATGCTTTTGAGCCATTTATCACCAGGGTGATAAGTCTCATAGACATCAAAGATAAACGACGTCAAAAATGGTGGATTGCTGTGTCCCATCAAATAAGTTCGCGAGGCATTGGGGATGATGCCGAAACGTTTATAGAGGCTAACCAGGTTTTCTAAGATGCCGATTACCAGTTTTTTATGTGGCTCATCCAGCAGGCCCTGGACCATGAAGTAGCTGTCCCAATAGTAAAACTCATTGAAATCGAACTCATGGTCGCGCTCAAAGGCCGGTACCAAATAAGGATTTGGCAGACCAACCAGTGTATCGTCGTCTTTAGCGTGCGAGCGTGTCAGTTTGGGCCAAAACTTCTCAATATAGGCTCGGGCAGCTGCTAGCTCCTCCGCCTTCAGCGGTTTTTCTTTAGCCAATATCAACTTTGGCAATTTGCTTGGCAGTTCGCTGATTTTTTGTCTGATGGTTCTGTGGAATGGCATATCGTTAGACACTATACTACTAATTCTAGCTTACCTGTGTGATTCTTTACGTGCGGGATCTTATATATCTAGCAATAAATGGCGCGCCGGCCGTCAGGCTATAAATAATACCTAGTAGGTGCCCAATGGCCGGGACGGTTTTGATTTTTGTCCCATCAATTGTGGAGTCATGAGACAAGACAAGTCCGTCATGGACTGCCTTTAAACAAAGTAGCTTGGCTTTATCTGTATCTTGTAATTCTTCAATAAGTTTTTCAGATAACCGTAAAGATTCTTTGAAGGCCGGGTTGCGGATGAAATAACGAGGATTTGTAGTTTTAAAGCCCTGAATTTTGCCGCAAATAAAAACTACGACCGAGACTTTCCTGCTTTCGGCCATGTATAAATTCAAGGCGGCGCTAGCACCGGCGCTCACACCTACGATTGCGACCTTATCACCATTTTTTGTCAATTTATCGATAAACTTAACTGCCATTTTGAGTTTCGGCTCAAACGGTTCACCATCGCCCCATTTAATAGGCAGAAAAAGCACTTTTAATCCCAAAGGTTGCCAGAGCCTGAGTAACCACATTTGCCATGAATAAGAATTATCCCCCAAACCCGGCAGATAAATAACGTCTATTTTTCTATTCACTCTACGAGCATATCAAGAAATTAAGCTGTAGCTAACACTGGTATAGCTACTCTGCCGTAGGTTCTAAAGGCTCTACCTTCCTCAATGCGCATAACTTCGCCTTGAATACCTCGTGTTTCGACACCGTCCGGATCAATTTGGCTTGCGTGAAGAAAATCTAATATTCCTCTTCGCCCCAGTTGTTGGGTAATTTCGCTGGCTCGTTCACCAAACTTTCTCTTTAGTAGACTTTCAGCTGTGTCTGTATCGATCGCGCCTGTAAAATAATACGTGCCCGCGAAACTATCGAGCAGAGCTTTAGCTTGTGGTGTAACAAGATCTTCTTCCCGACGACCATACAACCAATGATTAGCTTGCCATTCTTCGTTATGAGCTGTAGCACATACTTGAGGTGCATCTGGATCTTTTGTCATATGCCCTAGAAAACGGGCAACTTCAACATGTTTTAGTGCGCATTGATACCGACGCTTGCCCTCACTGCCTGAATAGCCATAGTAATCTGCATTATCAACTATTACCAAGCCCTTATTGCCGGCTTGATCAGCGAACTTATCTAAGACCCTTAAAGCATTTGAGGCACCTTCCTTGCAGCCACCACTTATGTGTGCCTGCATTATCAAAGTTGGCATTTCATACTGACCAGACCTAGCTAACACGCCGATGTCCGACACTAAATGGGATTTACCAGTTCCAACGGGCGCCTCAACTAAGCAACTACCGAAGGCTTGTGTTACTTCCAGTGCAATCCTTGCATCTTCAGGAAAAATTAACAGCTGGCCATCGCTATCTGGCTCCGGAACAGCAACACTGTATCCATGACCATTCCTAAAGTTTTCGAGAGTTTTCACCCAGCTGCCTCAATTTGCACTTGAGCGCCGGCCCCGAAGCGTCCAAGCCCCACTCTCATACCATCCAATCTGGCTACAGCATTACCTATTCCGTGTCGCATGTATATGTTTAAGTCCAAAGTCATGGCATCAAATATTAATTGAGCTGCCTCGGTAGCATCGGGGCCATACTCTTTTTCTTCTGCCAGAATCTCGTCGGCGCGCGCCATTAAATTCATAAATTGGTGGTCATGCATGCCGCCCTGTTGATAACGTGACCCGGCACTTCCCAAAACGCTAGCTAAATTTTCTCCTCGTGCTCTTGGCATATTTTATATCCTTTCAAAAATAAAAAACCGGACTGCTGTGGTCCGGTTTACTTTTCTTAATTTGTACTTTTTGGCGAAATTACCAGACTACAGCATTGTCTCGTCATCAACGAGAATAATACCGAGAAGTCCAGTTATATTTCGCACCATAGCCTAGTTTATACCTCAAAAGTACTTAGAAGTGCAACTATTTTTATCTTTATTGAACAATGATTGTGCCGGTTTCAGACGAATTGAGGTGGTTATGGTAACCGAACGTGCCTGTTTTAGTGACTGTGAAAGTGCTAGTTTTGCCTGCTTGGATCAGCCCGACATTAAGCTCATCGTTATCGTTGTGAATAGGATGAGGGTTGGACTGAATCTGAATTGAGCCATCCGAGTTATTCTTAATTGTCACACTGTCGCCGGCTTTAACCGTCAACGAACTTGGGGTAAAACCGCTATTAGCATAAGTAATAGGGCTGGCTGATTGTGGTGTTTGGGTCTCGGATGTATTGGTGGCAGTTTCCGGCTGTTTGTTTGTAGTGTTAGTAGTCGAAGTCTGGTTATTATCAGATTTGTTGTTGATGATTATGAATCCGCCAATCACCAAAGCGGCCGCCACCAACCCAGTTACAATAATGCCTGTTTTCATACAACCTCCTAATTATTCTTCAATTATAGCCCACAGTTCAGCTTAAAAGAGCTCCACCGTCAACTACTATTTGCGAACCGGTCATATAGCTGGCCATGT
>MGCV01000011.1 GCA_001790575.1 Candidatus Saccharibacteria bacterium RIFCSPHIGHO2_12_FULL_47_17
TGACGACCTTTGGTTCGATTTGCTTGATAACCTTTAGCGCACCAATTCCATCCATCGTATAACCACTATTGCCCATCGGTACAACAGCAACATCAACATGCCCAATTTGCTCCACTTGATCGTCGCTAAGCTCCGGATAAATATGCCCCAAAATGGCTATTTTGATATCTTCTTTACCCACAACATAGATAACTGCACTTTGCTCACCCTCACTATCCATATGTGCCCGGGCGGCAATGCCGTGGACCACCACGCCGGCAATTTCGTACTCGCCAGGCGTCTCGGCCGAGAAACGAGCTTTGTGCTCGGGGATTAATTTGGGAGATGTTCTAAGAGCAATATCATTTTCTTTTACGATGGTCTTCTGGCCGAGTTGCGCCAGGTTATCATCAACCACGATCGTGGCCTTCTTGGTCGTTATCTTCAGACAATTGCCGCCGTAGTACTGCAGCTCCATCACTTGCCCCCTTCGGAATGAGCGCCAGAGCTAGATCGGACAGTTGCAAGGATTTCTACTCCTAAAAAACGCAGTACTTTATCGGCCACGGCCATAAATCTATTATCTTCTCGCTTTGGGTGTATGTAGCCATCAATACCGTCAGCAAGCGCCACAGGAAGAACGAGTCCAATGTAAGCAATCTTTCGCAGGCGATTAAGTTGATTAAATCGTTCGCCTATAGCAAAGCGGTCGAAATCTTTCATTTTTCTCCTATTTAACAGTCAGTTCGGGACTGCTAATTATTATTTGTTTCTTGGCTTCCAAAACTTTGCTAATGAAGCGGTCTTTTATCTGGACGCGATATTTATAGTCACTCAACTTCATTACAGTGTAGCGGATTTCTTTGTTTTCCGACTTTTCGAGTTCTTCTATAAACCTAGCCATCTTTGAAGAGTTAATATCGCCAACCGCCAGCAGATCTATGCCCGAACTCTCATCGCGGGTGAACTGCCCGGTTAAAAGCGCCAAATCGATATGACCGGTTGCCCGCAGATCTTTGGCCATTGGATGTTCGGGTGCCACGTCGGCCGCTGGTTTAGGTACAGTTGCTTTTGGCTTGGCTGAGCTTTTGGTGTCAGCTTTGGCCACAACCGCTTGTGACAGGCCACCAAAAATCATGGCTAGCGGCGGGTAGTGTTCAAACTTTTGATTAACTTCATAATAAAGCCGGTTGTTATTGGCATCGGAAGTGATGATGCCAATGCTAAGCAAGTTGGCCAGCTCGCGCCGCACAGAATTTATCTGCTCCTCGATTTTACGCGTAATTTCGCGCACATAAAACGAGCGGTTGGGGTTTTCGAAAAATAGTTGTAATAACTTTACTCTGGTTTTTGACCCAAATAATTGCTCGATCATCAGTCTCCCCTGAATAACTGCTTTTATTGTAACAGAATTTTGTGTTCAGCGGGGTCTTGATTTAGCGACATTGGCAGCGGCTAACTCTAGCTCGTCGCTAAGAGGTGTTAACTGCACTTTTTGGCCGGACTTTCGTTCTATCGTGCGCGTGATCAACTCGTCAGCAAAGTGCGGATTTTTACTCAATATTGGACCGTGTAAGTAGGAGCCGAACACATTTTGCACCGTAGCGCCTTCGTTTTGGTCTGCTCCATTATTGCCTTGGCCCTTCGGGCATTTGCCTAAAGCTGCTAGACCTTTAGCCAATTCGGTTAGGCCACTGTGATTCTCATAACCAACCAACTGCCCAAACGGCGTTTCGCTAACAATATTGCCAATCAGGCGCTGGTTACTACCGCGGGTAACTAGGTTAAATACGCTTATGCCAGGCAGCTTATCGCCGTCTTGGGTTAGAAAGTAATGTCCAAAAAGCTGGTACATACCGCAGATCATCAGCATGGTCACACCGTCATCGGCCATGGCATTCAGCTCGGCTTGACGCTTGGCTAAATCATCAATAACTAAGGCTTGGCCGGAGTCCTGGCCGCCGCCGCCCAAAATTATATCGGTCTCAGCCGGTAGCTTATCGCCCAGTCCCACCAGATGAACAATCGGCTCATAGCCGCGCCACTTCAGCCTTTGGCTAAGCACCAAGCGGTTGCCAGTGTCGCCATAAATATTCATCTCTTTTGGATACAAATGGATAATGTGGACTTTCATCCCGATTAGACCTCAGCCTTCAGCTTTAAAGTTAGTTTATTACTGAAATAATTCATGATTTCCAGCATTCCTAAAAATCCAAAAGGCAGTAGGTGAGGTCTAACGGGATAGACCCCGTTAGAAGTCTGATTTGTCTTAGACAAATCAGAAGATGTCTTTGACATACTACTTCTAATCGGGGTCATACTTTCTCCACTTTGGTCAGACGGCCGATTGCTTTACGGGTCGCCAGCATGGCAGTATAAGTTGCAAAAATAATAGCTGTTTGCCCTGGCTCGGCTCGCCTGCCTACTTCATCAACCATTTTTTTCAGATCTGATTCGACTCCTTCAACGCTCACGTCGTCATATTTGAGCCGGTTAGCCATGTCAAAACCCCGAATGCCGCTGGTCACAACCGGCAGGCCGGCTAACGGTTTAAAGTCAATGTCCCACAGCCACGAAACATCACGGCCGTCGGCGTGGTTGTCATTGATGACAATGCCGACAGCTTTGGGTTTATGGATATCCAGCACATGCAGGGCTTGGCGGAAGCTAGCTGGATTCTTAATTAGCTGAAGTATCAAGGTTTTGCCACCAAAGTCAATCCGTTCGCCACGCCCGAAGGCCGGCTTGATATTGCTCAAAGTTTTAACAAAATCATCAAGTGGCACGTCGGGATAAAGCTGATGGACGGTTGCTAGCGCGGCTGCCCCGTTTAGAGCGTTATGCTGGCCGTCAATCTGTAGTTTGGCCTCCAGAGTTTTGGCATCTAGCTTATATTTGGCTAATTTTTCGCCCGTTGCCTCAAGTTCAACTGTCCTTTTATGTTTGGTCAAATCCTGACTCAAGGCTCCATAAAGTTGCTCGTCATTAGGAAATTGAGCTTGTAAGTTTTTGCTAACCCCAAAATAAACAGCTTTAACGCTGCCTGTGACCACTATTTTGTTAAGACGGATGTCATCGTCATTTACAACCACTGCCTGGCTAGTGTGATTAGCTACCCTTTGCAGCAGCGCGGCAGTAGTATCAATTTCGCCAAAACGATCTAGTTGGTCTCTGGTTACATTTAGTAGAACGGCGGCGCGGGGTTCGTGAAGTTTTACAAATCTGACAGCATAAGCTTCGTCCTGCTCATAGACAGCCACATCATATGGCAGCCGGCCGGATAGTGTGGCGGCTTGAACAATGGTTGAAAAAACTCCTCTGACAAAATTGCCGCCGGTCCGATTGGTTAGCACCCGCTTGCCTTGCGATCTTAGAAGCTCGGTGATCATTTTGGTGGTGGTGGTTTTGCCGTTGGTGCCGCTAACAATGATTACCCCCTCCGGCAACTTTGTCAGCATGGAGTTTAAGAACTTCGGATGAAGTCTTTCAATAATTAGCCCTGGCAGGGCGGCACCGTGATGTCGGCTTAAGCGTAGCAGCCAGCTTAAAGTTTTGCCAAACCAAATAAAAAAGATATTAAACACTATCTAATTCTAGTACATCCACACCGCACTGTCCTGCCAACCGGCGGAGCCGATTGCACCGCCAGTGCTTCTAGCGGTCTAACTGCGTTGCCGGCTGCGCTACTCCTTCACTATATCTCTATATACAGCTCAGTCCGTTCCTCGCCGGCGCCTTGTTTTACCGCTAGCTGTGGATGTCCTAGATAGTTTCAAAGAAGCTAAAAGCATCCTCGGCCGACTTGAACCACTTGATGTGTGGGTTGCGCTTAAACCATGTCCGCTGACGCCGGGCATACTGCCATTCATCTGTTAAGATACGTTTTTTGGCATCGGCTGCATTGATCTTACCATCTATGTAATCGATGGCTGTCAGGTAAGGTATGCCAGCCGTTTTTTGAATGTTCTGGCGTCCATATTTTGCGAGCAGAACTCTGGTTTCTTTAATGATAAGCTCGAAATTTTTGGCCAACCTGGACGAAATTCTCTGTTTAATTACTTCGGCCGGCGGCATTAAACCGATAATCGCTGTACCGGCTTTTGGCTTTTGGCTTTTGCCGCCAATTTGCCCGGACGACTCAATCGTCCTTATCAAGTGGCGGCGGTTACGTAGATTCTCCGGCATTGGATAACCCTTCTTTGTTACAAGTGCTTGGAGTTCTTCAATACCTAGTTTTTCCAGTTTTTGTCTCAAGTTTGCATCAGCGGCTTCTCTGAATTTGAAGCCAAAGATAACTGAGTCGATGTACAGACCGGTGCCGCCGACCAGAATTGGCAGCCTGCCCCGTCTTTGAATGCCGTCAATTTTGGCGCACGCGTATTTTTGAAACTGGGCGGCACTGAAAGTTTCGCCCGGCTCAACTAAATCGAGACCCCAGTGCGGCACTCTAGCTTGCTCGGCCACGGATGGCTTAGCCGTACCAACATCCATAGCCTTGTAAATAGTTCGCGAATCAGCGGCGATAATTTCACCGTTAAACTCCCCGGCAATTTGAATTGCCAGCGCAGTTTTACCAGTCGCCGTCGGACCAACTACAACAAGGAGCTTTGGCCGGGTGCTTCGGGTCGCCATGCTAACCTTTCAATATCCACTTTGTAATCGGCTGTGACTTCGGCTTCACCGTCCAAAGCCTTTTTATGACCCTCAAAACCACCGGGATAACCGCGGGCTAAGCCACCGTTTTTGTTGACCACCCTCTGCCACGGCAGATCAGCCGGTCCACGATGTGCCAGCTGGCCGACTTCCCAGCTAGCCCAGGGCGCGCCGGCCAGTGCGGCAATCTGGCCATAAGTCATAAACCGGCCTTTGGGGATCTGGGCTACCAGCCCGTAAACCCGCTTTTTAAAATCGGCGTCAACTCTTTGCATTTTACCCGCCTAAACTTTCATTTAATTTTGTCTCGCCCTCGGCTCTGACATCAGTTTTTATCAGCATTTAACTAAGATCTCCTTTCAGCACATTTATAAATGTAAGTTTGTGCGGGTAAAATACTCCAACACTGCCTGCCAATCTTTAACCCGAGTAACCCTCGGTGGCAATTTCTTTAGCCTGTTCCAAGTATAATCGCCAAAAAGTAGTGCTTCGATACCGGCCTCAGCCGCCGCCAGGCAATGTTTTATTTGATCATCTATCAGATAGTCTGCGCCGATTTGAGCAGCCACTTGGCTTTTGGTGTATTTAATTTTTTCCCGGCTATGTTTTTGCCAATCATCCCAGATACCAGAATGGTGAATTTCCGAGAAAATATTGGCAAAATGCTTATCCAACCAGATTTTAGTATCCTTGTTAAGCAGCCTCTGCCTGGAAGTTAAAATGACCAATTTGTAACGTTTGGCTAGTTGTTTGAGTACTGGGACGGCATCTAGAAACGGCCGGTAGTTGGCAAAAATGCGCGAGTTATAAACTTCCAGTATCCGTTTTTTCTCTTCCTCGTACTCCACTTGCCAAACCTTAGCCCAGTGTTCGTCGTAATCATCAATCGTGAGACTAGTGCCCCAACGCTGGTTGGTAAAATCAATAAAAGCCTCAGCATTGGCTGCCAGCACGTCGTCGATGTCTACGGCGATAGTTTGCTTACTTCCGGGCTTTGGCATCCTCTGCAACTTTTTCGAGAAAGGCATCTAAATTCATAGTTCCTGGCTCCAGTTTGGCTAAATCAGTTCGTACCCTCGGAGTTACTTTGCCGCTTTCTAGTTCCTTGTTGCCAACTACTATTACGTATGGCACCTTCATCTGTTCGGCCTGCAGGACCTTTTTAGATACGGTTTCATTACTGTTATCCAAAGTAACCCTAAGTCCTAATATCCTAGCCTTTTCTACAACACTTTCGGCCAGTTTTAAGATAGGTTTTTCGTCATTTAGAGTTGCGATTCGGAGTTGTTCGGGCGACAGCCAGACCGGTAAATGACCACCGGTGTGCTCTAGATAAACACTCAAGAAACGCTCCACCGAACCAAGTAAAGCTTTATGGATAAGCACAATTGGTTTTTCCTTACCGTCAGCGTCAATATAGGTTAAGCCAAAACGTTGCGGTTGGTTAAAGTCTAATTGTTCAGTGGCACACTGCCACTCCCGCCCCAGTGAATCGGTAATCATAATGTCGATTTTCGGACCGTAAAAGGCAGCATCGCCCACCGCCACATCATATTTAAGACCAAGCTTTTTGGCGACTTTTTCCAGTATTTCTTGAGCTATTTTCCATTGTTTGGAACCGCCAAGGTAAGCATCGGAGTCATCTCTAAAGGATAGTCGGGCCCGAAAGCTCATAGCAAAAACAGCGTACATTTCCTCGACCATCTTAAGAATGGCTTTAAACTCCTCCTCGATCTGATCAAGCCGGCAGAAAATATGGGCATCATCAATCGAAATTGCTCTAACCCGCGCCAGTCCCGCCAGCTCACCTTTCTTTTCGTCGCGGTACTGAACAGTTGATTCCATATAACGGATGGGTAGTTCCCGGTAACTGCGTGGTCGGCTAGCGTAAATCTGGATGTGGTGCGGGCAGTTCATCGGTTTTAGGACCATTTTGTCAGAAGTTTCTTGGCTTTTAACCAAGAAAAGTTCCTCGCCAAACTTATCCCAGTGGCCAGATTGTTTGTAAAGCTCGTCTTTGGTAATGTGCGGTGTAAATACTCTCTCAAAGCCGTTTTTAGCCTGTAATTCCTCGGAAAAGTGCAGCAGTTCATCCCTAACTAAGGTGCCGCGAGGCGTAAACAGAGGTAAGCCGGCTCCCACAAGGTCAGAAAATACAAATAAATCCAGCTCCTTACCGAGCCGACGGTGGTCGTTTTCAGCTAGTTTTTGTTCATCGTCCATATTATTCCTTTCATCATACCAACTTTAGAATTAAAAAACCTCCCGTTTTGGGAGGTTTTCTCTTCAAATCTATTTGGATATTAGGACGTGACAAAACCTCCCATACTGGGTGTAGTTGTTGTCGTGGTGGTATTAACAGATGCTAAAACTAGCATAGGCTAACTTTATTATATTTTGATTACTTTAGTCAACAAAAAAACCGGTTTGAGGGCTCTCGCAAACGCTCTCAAACCGGCTTTTTAGGATGCGCTTTAACACATCGCAAAACTCAACCTGGAACCTAGTATATTCAAGCTGGCCTTAAAATACTAGTACTTTTTTGTTAGTTTATCCACAATTGTGGATTACCCAATTTTATATCACATGTGATACATGTCAATACCTTGCCCATTTGGTCTATACCAAATAGGGTATAGGCTATAATGTTTTAGGCCTTAACAATTTTACAAGATCGTGCTTCAGCAGATTCTTGTAAAATTGAGAGGAGGAAGCGAGCCAAGGCTGAAAGTAAGCAAGCTTTACGCGCTTATGGAGGCCGATGCCTCGATTCCGACGAGGACGGTTGGCGCAGTGGCTAGCGCACCTCTTTGACGTAGAGGGGGTCACAAGTTCGAATCTTGTACCGTCCACCATTCGACTCACTTCGTTCGCTCATGGTAAACCAAGTGAGACGAATGATCCCGAGCAAAGTCGAGGGACCACTTAAATTTATGGGTTCAAGTCCCTCTATGCCCACCAGTTTTTAACGCGATTTCTTGGTTTCACCAAAATACTTTGCCAACCGAACAGCAAAAAGTTCTGATACTTCCTCATCTGTGAAAGCAGGATATTTAGTCCTCTTCAATAAATGCTGATAGCGCCTTTTCGTCTTCTGCATTTCAGCTTCTTCTTTGGCTCTTAATCCCGGATCTGGCATACGCTTTTCGCTGACAGTCGGATGCATTTCAACCTCCCTTACTTCCCATGCTTTAAGCGTATTTTTTAAGCGTAGTAAGGTTTCTCTGTCAAATTGGCCGGCCTGTCTTAAATCCTCTGCGTAGTTGGAGGATTTTTCATCCCAGTATCCCGGACTTACCCAGTAAAGCCCGTTATACAATAAATCCTTTTTCATGAATTCGAGAATTCTTTGGTGAGTTTCGTGGCTATAAACTGCTGGGTCAGTCCAAATACTCCAACCGGATGAATCAACTAACTTTGATGTTTTTTCTTTAAATCTGCCACGACTAACTGATAGACCCAAACTTGGGTAAAGCCTGGCAATAGTGCTAAATAGGATCGCTTTTGCGAATTCTGTATCGCCAATATTATCAACTGGATAAGGCCCCTGATAGCCTTCGCCAAAATCAATCTGTCTTTGTATGAAATATGGGAACTCGTCCCTATATTGAACCTGAAACTCTGGATCTTTCCAATCTTCGGCAGGCCTGATGATGTGACGGCATTTATCCGAACCGCAGTTACAGTCTTCGATTTGGGCCGTATCGGAAGCGAAGGAGACGGAATAGTCGGTTGTGACTTCTTCACCCCGCGAAATATCGCGTCTTGCTAGTACAAAAGCCAGATCTATCCCCTCAAGTACTATAACAATTCCATTAGCATCACAAGAATGGTTGTAGCCAACTTTGCTTTTCTTGACCTCTTCCTCTGTTTTGCCAGCCAAAAATCTATCTGGGCCGATTTGTTGTTGCGATCCTCTAATTACGTGTGCGTATTGTCGGACTTCATCCTCGGTTAATACCTGACCATGTTTTATCGCAACTAATTGTCCGCGAGTAATATCCTCGACAGATATTAAACCTTCACCGTCAATTTTCGATTCGCTCAACTTAACATGATTGGAGCGCCAGCAGATTAAACCATCCGTCTCACCTCTTTCTACTCTCTGTAGGAAGTTAATTGCCTCCTGTGGAGGAGCGTAGAATAACCCATCGAAAACCCTGCTTACTAAATTAGGATTTTTAGTCGTTACAGTTTCCACAAAAGTTAATTATACAAGATTAAGGTGTATTAAGCAAGAGCACTATGCTTTTAGGCAATTCCCTGTTATATTAGCGTCACTTTGGGAAAGCAAACACCGGTTTTCGAAGTAGAAATGGTGGGCTTTGGACAAAAGTTACCCCGAGAGCGCTATTCTAATCGGCGTCTAATAAGAGAATTTGAGTTAGACTCAACAGCCAAGGAAACTTTTGACCTCACGGGTATGAGATTTCGTCATTTATGCACTGGAGGTGAAAATGTCGTGACTTTAGGAGCCGAAGCCGGACTTCGAGCTCTTAGGTATGCAGGGATTGAGGCGCCTGCAGAAATTGACTATCTCTTTGTGGCCAGTTCCACAGCCGATACTTATAGGCCTATCAACGGTGCCCATCCAGGTATTCATAAGCTATTAAATGAAAAGGGTTACCACGCCGTAGCCAGCGATGATCGCAATCTAGCCTGCACTGGATTTGTGAACGCGCTAGAAGCCGGCTATAAAAGATTCAATACTGACGGCATTGATCTTGCTTTGGTTGTTGGTACTGAAGCTTTATCGAAAAAAATAGGCTTTTTTGACAAACCTCCAGCGACTATAGATGCCCTGGAAGCCGCTTATGAAACATCAAAGGATAGCGGGATAGAGATAGATCCAGATTTAGCTGTGGCTATAGAAGCTCTGTTGGGAGAGTTAGGACACAGAGACAAGATAGACAGGGGTACAGCCAGTGTCTTAGCTGATGGCAGTGGAGCAGTTGTCTTAGCACGTCAGCCTGGTAGTAAAAGTGGTATGCACGGTTGGTGGCAGGAAACCGATAGTAGCGAAGAGGAAATTCTCTATGCTAATTCTGGAGAGTACGTATATATGAATGGCCGTGAAGTGCTAAAGGTAGCTAGGAGAGTGATGGTACAAATTGGAAACGCCGCACTAGAAAAAGCTAATGAGAATACCGGTTTCAAAAGAGAACAAATCGACTGGGTAGTTCCCCACCAGGCTAACATCCGAATTATTGAATACGCCAACGAAAAACTGGGCTTTAAACCAGAGCAATTGATAGTTGATTTAGATAGGCACGGTAATACTTCAACTGCCTCTATACCGCTCGCACTACGCCGTGCTGTTGTAGACGGCAGAATTAAGAAAGGAGATAACATACTAATGCCTGGTTTTGGCGGTGGAATGACATACGAAGCATTAGTATTAACAGTTTAATATGGCGGAAGTACTCCCTTTCCAGGAACGTGAGGACACAGATAGATTTGTCGTTATAGGCATGGAGGCTATCACGCCACTGGGTCCAGACAAGGACTCTAGCTGGACCAACCTGATATCGGGCAAGCATGGTTTTGTGCCGTTGAGCGAACTGCCGTTTTCTAAGATGCCTGGCATGGAAGTAGTTAAAAGTAAAATAGTCGCACCGGTTCATTCGGACTTTGATTTTGATAATTATCCTTCAATTACCGAGAGCCTTAGCCCCCGCCAAAAAAGAAGCATCCATAGAAGCGGGGAGTTGGTAACGGCGGCCATGTATCAAGCTCTTTGCCAACCAAATCTAATTGGTGAAGGTTCTTGCAAGATCAATTCAATCATCGATCCGTGGAGAGTAAGCAGTTATGTTGGCACTGCTTTTAGTGGTGCTCACACCCTAGCTGAAGTAACCGGTCGAGCTAAGACAAGCGATTTATTCAACACTCTTTATGGCAGAGCGGCTACGGCTCCTGCTATGATCTTGGGTATCAAAGGTGCAGTAAGTGCGGTAAGCACTGAGTGCGCTTCGAGTTCCGGTGTAGTTCATGACGGCCTTCGATCGTTGTGGCGGAAGCCATGGGGAGCGGAACCGGATGCCGATATTCTGGTGATTGGTGGCACCGAATCGGTATTATCGCCCAAGCCGATTGAATTTTTTGAGTCATTACAGGTGGCCGTAGATACTCGCGATGTTGACGAAATTGATATTGTTTCCAGGGCGCTCGATAAAGATCGTAGGGGTCTTATTTTTGGTGAGGGCGCTGGGGCGCTGGTTATAACTAGCCTCAAAAAAGCTAGAGAACTTGGAATTAAAGATGAGGATATTATCGCCGAAATAGTCGGTTCAGCACATCTTACCGAAGCCGAAACTGAGACGTTAAATGGTGAAGAAGGGCAAGAAAGAGTTGTGTATAGTGTCTTAGAGCAAGCAGGCGTAACCGCTGGTGAGCTTGGATATATAAACGGGCACCTGACGGCTACTCCTGGTGGCGATGAATCAGAAACTCGAGCCACCAGGAAGGCTTTGGCCGAACTAGGCTTGAAGCCCGAAAACTTTTATTACGGCTCAACCAAATCTTCGACCGGGCATAACCTCGGAGCGGCTGGCGTAATTGAAGCAATTTTCGCGATCATGGCCCTTCGCGGTAGCGTCATACCACCTCCACGCAATCTGGAAAATCCTATAGATGAGGCTGAAGAGTTTATGTTAAATATGAATTGGTCTGCCGAAAATCCTACAAAAGCGCCTATTTCAGTCGCTGTAAGTAACAATTTTGGGTTCGGCGGTAGCGCGGTTGCCCTAGCCTTTAGAAAATTCCAGCCCTAGCCTACCGGGCGTACAGCTATGTCATGATTATTCTTCGCCGAGACCGCCCTCGTTGTTAAAATCGGCCTTTAACTTCTCGTCTAAGGGGTCAACCTCGACCGTTGAATGACTGGCAATACCGCCAACTCCCCGTACCAACCCTTCGGCCGAACCTCCCGATTCTAGGCCGTTATCACCACCGGGCTCATCGTGGTGAAATCTGAGTCTATCTAGACCGAATGGGTCCAAATCTTTCAGCGGATTAAATTCGAATGATCTGCCCATTGGTGCCCCCTTTTTTTGTATAGCTAATAATTTTTTATTTTAACATGAGCATTTTCAGCGATAGCTCTCGCAGAGCCGAGCCAGATAGCGAAGATTATGAATTGAGGCCAATCTGCCGGCCAGCGGGTCGCCGACCTTGAATAGGTG
>MGCV01000012.1 GCA_001790575.1 Candidatus Saccharibacteria bacterium RIFCSPHIGHO2_12_FULL_47_17
ATCTTCGGCCCTTTTTTCTCCTGGCTCAAAATCTTCTATCTCGGTCATTTGATTGTTTCCTCCGAAGCTAATTATTATCCTCCCGGAAAAAAATGCAAGCGCTAGCACCTTCCAATCCGGCGGGCTCTACTCCCTCCGCCCCTCCCCGCGTAAAATTTTTCTATATGCCTGCTCCGGGTACGACCCGAAGCATTAAGGGCCGGACTCGACCTTCGATCAGACTCAGGTTAAAAGAAAACCGATGAAGTTAATGGGTCCGGGCCTCTGACGAGACCCGAGTAGCTGTTGTTGAAACCAGTATTCGTAATTGCGGACTCTCAAAAACAGAGGGAGTGATATGATGAAACCATCGCTAAATCACTTCAAGAAATAGAGGACTATTATGTCAACCAGGGTCTTATCGGGGCCGAGCTTCGCCACGCCATTGAAAATGACAGTGATTACAAGGAATTGTTGACTGAGAGAAAGACTAGGTTGAAACAAAGGGGACATATTTCCGACGATGAAGCTAAGAAATATGTTTTATCAACTTATACCGATTACGAAATTCTAGCTAAAATTCACCAGTTAGAGAAACAGAACCTATCGCCAGGAGATAAAGAGTTTGTGGAGTTTATAAAAACGCAGCTTGAACTTGATTGGCGTTCGCCCATCTTAGCCAAACTACACGAATTGCTGGACAAATACAAATAGGGTCCGGGCATCGGCTAATTGGGCATATGGGGAGCCTGAGCAAGCACGTCAAACGCACAACTAATCAGCCGAGGACCAGTCGAGCGAAAGCCTATGGAAAAGACAAAGAGCGAGACCGGACCCGAAGGGCCGTTCCGCAGGCTGTTAGTGCGGCTTGACTGGTGATTGCATCACGTGAGCCATCAGCCCAGAGTTTGGCGACACCTTTTCGGCAAAAGGTGTCAAAAAGTGTTTGTTACTTTTCAAAAGTAATTATTCTTTGGCGTTTTCTTTAGAAACGCCTTCTTTGTCTCCGCCCTCTGCGGCAGCAGCTTCTCCGGCTTCGCCTTCGACAGTCTCGCCTTCAGCGCCTTCTTCACCTTCGACAGCTTCAGCTTCGGCAGCTTCTTCTTCCTCAGAAATTTGAGCTTTGGTCTCAACTACGGTGGCAATCGGATGTTCGGCTTCTTCCAAAACTATTACGCCTGCCGGAACTTGCAAATCAGCCACTGTAATTTTGTCGCCCAATTCGGCAAGTACAGTGGCATCAACTTTGAGTTCGTCCGGCAGGTCGCTGGGCAGAGCCTCGACGTTGACATGGTCCAGCTGGTGCAGAAGCATCAAGCCAACTTTTTCGGCCGGAATTTCGCCCTCCAAATGAATTGGCACTTCGGCCTCAACCTTCTCGTCTCGCTTAATGGCCTGAAAAACAATATGCTCAATCTGCCGCTTGACCGGATGGTAATGGACGTCTTTAATTAGCGCCAAGAAATCTTGGGAGCCAACTTTCAGGTTTAGGGGATGGTGTTTGCCGGCCTCGTGATAGATAGCCGTCAGCTGCTGCTCGGGCCCGGTCACTAAAACAGAAGGCTGGCCGTGATTATGAATCACTGCCGGTACTAACCTGTCACTACGCAGCCCAGCCAGTTTCTTACGAACCACCTTGCGTTCTTGCAATTCTAATACCGCGTCTAAATTAACCATGTAGAACGCTATTATAACAGATGTAGGGTACGACCCTGTGAAAAGATAAGTAAAACTTTATAGTTTTTATCAAAAAACTCTTTGCTTTTCACAGGGTCGTACCCTCAATAAGTAGAACGGCAAACGGACTAAGGCTGTTAAAATGGGTGCGTTATGTTCTTCGATCCGGAAACAATCATTACTGCCGGCGGCCTATTGTTAATTGCTTTTATTGTTTTTGCTGAAAGTGGCCTGCTGTTTGGCTTCATTTTTCCGGGGGACACACTGCTACTGACAGCCGGATTCTTCGCCGCTCAGGGCAAGTTGCCGATTATACCACTGCTGGTAATCATCGCTGTTTCGGCTATCTTAGGTGATAACGTCGGCTACCAGACTGGCCGCAAATTCGGCCCGTCAGTTTTTAAGCGCCAAGACGGCCTGTTTTTTAGGCGTGAATATATCCTTCAAGCCCAAAGATTTTATACACGCTATGGCGGCATTACCATTGTGGCAGCCCGTTTTTTCCCCTGGATACGAACTTTTGCGCCGATTGTGGCCGGCGTTGGCAAAATGCCATGGTATCGGTTTGCCTTCTTTAATATTTTTGGCGCGGTGATGTGGACGCTGTCAGTAACCATGCTGGGCTACTTGATTGGCACTGCCGCACCGGATGTTGACCAGTATTTCTTCTGGGGCATTATTATTATCGCTCATATTTTCATGCTAATTATTCTTTACAATATCTTTAAAAATCCGTTGGTGCGGCAGCGGTTGAAAAAAAACCTAAAAGAAGAATGGCATCATTTTTTCGGTAGAAAAAAGTCTAGTTCCTAGCGTGATAGCATTTTTGCTAAAAACTGGCCGGTGTAGCTATTTTTGATTTTGGCTACCTTCTCCGGTGTGCCTTCAGCCACAACTCGGCCGCCCTCGTCGCCGCCCTCCGGCCCAAGATCAATAATGTGGTCGGCCGATTTAATGACGTCCAGATTGTGCTCAATCACAATCATGCTGTTGCCGGTATCGACAAGAGCGTGCAAAACGTCCAGTAATTTAGCCACGTCGGCCATGTGAAGACCGGTTGTCGGCTCGTCTAGAATATACAATGTTCGTCCGGTTGGCCGGCGTGACAGCTCGGTGGCTAATTTCACTCTTTGAGCTTCGCCGCCGGAAAGCGTTGTGGCGGGTTGACCGAGTGTTATGTAGCCAAGCCCGACATCAACCAACGTTTGTAATTTACGGGCAATGGCCGGTATGTTCTCAAAAAATTCCAAGGCTTGTTCGCAAGTCATCTCCAGCACATCAGCAATTGTTTTGCCTTTGTAATGAATTTCCAGCGCCTCGCGGTTATAGCGCTTGCCGTGACAGACTTCGCAAGCCACATAAACGTCCGGTAAAAAGTGCATCTCAATTTTGATGACGCCGTCGCCAGAACAGTTTTCGCAGCGGCCACCTTTAACATTGAAACTAAAGCGACCAGGCTGATAACCGCGCAACTTAGCCTCCGGCGTCTGAGCAAATAGTTCACGGATTGGTGTAAACACGCCGGTGTAAGTGGCTGGGTTGGAGCGTGGCGTCCGGCCGATTGGCGATTGATCAATCACGACCGCCTTATCCAGCTGCTTGATGCCTTCAATATCATCATGCCGACCGGGAACAGTTTGGGCCCGCATCAACCGGGCCGAAAGTTCACGCGCCAAAATGTCGTTTATCAGGCTGGATTTGCCCGAGCCGGAAACACCACTGACTACCACTAATTGGCCAAGTGGGATTGTTACATCGATGTTGTGCAAATTATTTTCACGGGCTCCACGGATTACTAACTGGCGACCATCGCCTGGACGGCGGCTCTTGGGTGTTGGGATGAGTTGCTCGCCGCGCAAGAATTGAGCGGTAACGGAGGTCTTACTTTTGGCTACTTGGTCTGGCGGACCAGTGGCCACAATTTCGCCGCCATGAATACCGGCCCCCGGGCCAATATCAACCAAATGGTCGGCACTGCGGATAGTTTCCTCATCATGCTCGACAACCAAAACCGTGTTGCCCAAATCGCGCAGCCGGACGAGAGTATTAAGCAGACGCCGGTTGTCACGCTGATGCAAGCCAATGCTTGGTTCATCCAGCACATACAGCACGCCTTGCAGGCCAGAGCCGATTTGAGTAGCCAAGCGGATGCGTTGCGCTTCACCGCCGGCCAGCGAAACCGCACTGCGGGCCAGCGTTAAATAATTTAGGCCAACGTCCTGCAAAAATTTCAGCCGGGCTTTGAGTTCCTTCAAAATCTGCCTGGCAATCTCGGCACTGGTAGCATCAAGCTTAAGGATATTAAAGAACTCTACGGCTTTATCGATATCTAGTTCGCAAATATCCATGATCGAAAAGCCATCGACCGTGATGGCTAGAACCTCTGGTTTCAGCCGCTTACCCCGGCACCCATGGCAGGGCCGCTCTTGCATAAACCGCTCGATGTCGCGGCGGATGAAATCGCTCTCGGTTTCGCGGTGCCGCCGCTCCAAATTTGGAACCACGCCCTCATAAGTCGTCGAAAAGGCCCGGCCCATGCCAAGACTAATCTGGTAGGTCTCATCATTGGTGCCGTAAAGAATAACCTCCAGCTGTTTTTTAGTCAGCTCGCCGGTCGACTGATGAATAGAAAAGCCATAACGATCGCCAACTGCCTGTAATTTTTTCATATACCAAGCATCGGTGTTAATGCGATTGAATGGCCGAATTGCCCCTTCGGCAATGGTCAGCCGACCGTTGGGAATAACTAACTCCGGGTCAACTTCCAGCCGACTACCCAAACCAGTACAAACCGAGCAAGCCCCGTGTGGACTATTAAAACTAAAGGTACGCGGTTCCAGCTCGGGGATAGCCATATCCGGATGATCAACACAGGCATAACGAAGACTGTAATGATGGTCGTCATTTTTGTCAGCGTCGTGAACTGTCAGCAGCCCATCAGCCATATCAAAAGCCTGCTCCACGCTTTGGACCAATCGGCCCTGACTATCTTTATCATTAACCAGCCGATCAATTACCAGCTCAATGGTATGCTTGTATTTCTTATCAAGCTTTGGAAACTCATCGAGCGCGTAAACCACGCCATCGACTCGCACCCGTGCAAAACCGGCCTTCTGATATTGCGCCGGGACATGCTCAAAGGCGCCTTTTTTGTCGATCACAATTGGTGACAAAACTATCAGGCGAGTACCAGATAAATTCGTTTTAATTTGATCAACTACTGCCGCCGAGGTTTGCCGGGCGACCGGCTTATTACAGACCGGGCAGTGCGGAATACCAACTCGGGCAAACAACAGGCGCAGATAATCATAGATCTCGGTGACCGTTGCTACCGTACTGCGCGGATTGCGGCTAGTTGATTTCTGATCAATGCTGATGGCGGGACTCAGTCCGTCAATTTGGTCCACATCCGGCTTTTCCATCAAACCCAAGAACTGCCGGGCATAAGCACTCAAAGATTCAACATAGCGCCGCTGGCCTTCGGCGTAGATGGTATCAAAAGCCAAGGATGACTTCCCGGAACCGGAAATACCGGTTATGACCACCAGCTTCTCCCGCGGTATCTCCAGACTCACATCTTTAAGATTATGTTCCCTAGCCCCGGTGATTTTTATAAAATCAGCCATCAAACCTCCAAAATTTTGGGCGAATGCTTGCCCCGCCCTAAATCATGAGTGAAGAAGAGGGAGAATATCCCTATTTCGGAACACCAAGATTTAGTGCGGGGATTATACAGGTTTTATCGGTTTTTTTCTAGACCCCACCGTTTAAAAGCTTAAGCGATATAAACTTATTGATATTTTAGCAACTTTGTAGTAATATTAGTTCTCAGACCAAACTCTTTGGGATAAAAAATGTTAGATTTTCTACTAGTACTTGGCCAGATTCCTGGCACTAATATTCAGCTGAATTTTATTCAGATCTGCCTGATAGCGCTCTCAGCTATTTGGCTGCTATACCATAAGCATTACCGGACGGTCTGGGTCAAAGTCCGGTCAGTGACTAAAAAACACATGCTAGTTGATAGTTTGCGAGCACTCGTTATCTGGACTTATCTTACTATCCAAAAATTACCTCCTATCCAAAAGTTTACCCCGTAGTAGTTTGAAGAGCGAACTTCGGGGCCACGTCAACGTTTAATTAGACATTAATTTTGCCTAGACAACCATGAAATAAGGTTGTAAACAGTTCGCCCTCGATCCTCATATATCAGCGTACTAGTATACTAGTACGCTGATATATGAACTTAGCAATTTAACAATTTTATCAATAAATTTCGGTTATATTTCTAGGTGTTTAAGCTGCCGGTAGGATTGACTCACCGTAGATTTCTAACTCTTTAAGGACATGTTTCTGCTGTCGAGAGGTCATTGGTTTGGAGGCTAATTCGGAAATACGCTGGAAGTATTTGGCAGCTGCGCTGCCTTCACCGCCGGCCAAGAGTTTTCTAGCTTTGAATTTTTCCCAGTTGGCCGCCTCGACAGATGTTAGGTTTTTAGGGAAGTTCCGAGCTTTGTAAAGCGGCAAAAGGGCGGTTAGTCTTTCATCATCAAAATCGACTGTCAGATCGGATATGGTCTCGGCATCGGCGGCCCGCACCACACTCATTCTAGTTTTATCAGGCTGACTGACAAAACCGTCATATAGCAGCCCGTCAACCTCATCTTCATTAACCACTAGCTTGGGCTGCTTGGGCGGATGAATAATCTCTAGGGCTTTGTTTAGTCGGTCGGCGAAGCCGTCGGCGGCTTTGAGTTTAGCCAGATGCTTGTCTACCTTTTTCAAGTCCAAGCCTAATCGCTTAGCGTCTTTTTTATCTAAAACATTCAGCGGTGCGATGGCCGGACAGCGGTTATAGGATAGGATTTTGACTGGAAAGTATTTGGCCTCTTTAGAGTGGTCGGACCATAGTTTGGCCAGTTGGGCCGGCTCAAGTTTGAGGAATGGTTTTGGGTCAATCCTAAGATCGTACATCAAAGCACCGGGTTGATCGGCTCTCGGTCCGACCATCATCGCCATGGTCGTCTTTTCATATTCATTCGGATAATGGCCGCTGGTGTAAACGACTGGTTCGCTGCCATTGACCAGCACTTCGACCTTAGTTTTGTTCCGCAGATTCAAAAGATATTCAAATAGTTTAGGTTGCTTTAGCCTAATTAATCGAGCTAGGGCAATTGAGACTCTAACGTCGCTGGCCGCGTCATGGACGCTGGAATGACTTAGTTTATTGATGGTTGCCATCATTTCAAGACGGACGGTCGGTTTGCCGTCCGGTGCAAATGGCCATTGGATGCCGTCCGGCCTAAGCGCCCGAGTCATTCTGGCTACATCGAGCAAATCCCAGCGGCTACAATTCAGTTTCCACTGCCACTCATAGGCATCGAAGAAGTTGCGCCACAGCGAAAAACGGATGAATTCGTCATCAAAGCGGATGTTATTGAAGCCAACAAAAATGGTTCCCGGTTGCACGATTTTATCAGTGAAAAAATGCAAAAATTCTCGCTCGCTGAGGCCGTCGGCGCGGGTCTTTTGGGGTGTAATATCATGCGTCAGAATGGCGTCCGGCTGGGGCAGAACGTCGTCGTCCAGTTTGATGATGAAATTATCAGGCTTACCAATCGGTTTTAAGCTCAAATCGGTCCGCTGGCCGCCAAACTGCATAATCCGATCCCGGCGCGGACTTATTCCACTGGTCTCCAAATCGTAAAAGTAAAATGTGCTTGCCATCTTATGTGAAGTATACTTCCGCGTTAGCTAAAGTTATAATGCTTATGTTAGAACGCAAGGTGGAAGCAAACCAAAATGTTAGTTTATACGCTGGCTGTGGCTGTGAAGGGAAAATCAGAGCCCGAGTGTCGGATTCATTCCGTGCCCGGCGCGACTATTGTCGGGGCCCCCGCAAAATTTATTTTGTGGGGTGGCAGAGAAAACCGTAGGTTGTCCCTCATAAGGCGAAGCTTTAGCGGAGCCGCAATATGATGCCCAAACTTTACGCCGCCATTGAGGCGGCCATAGCCAGCGGTACACCGCCGCAGTATTTAGCATCGACGCTAACTTCTCAAGGCTGGCCGCCGGCCATGGTCAACCAGGCCATCAACGCTTACCTAGCCAGCCATGGCAGATTGCAGCAAAAAACTGGCTTCCGCGATTGGGTCAAA
>MGCV01000013.1 GCA_001790575.1 Candidatus Saccharibacteria bacterium RIFCSPHIGHO2_12_FULL_47_17
GATTCCGGATTGGTGGCCGCGGCCCAAGTTTTTGGATATTTTAGTGAGTATTTACCTTCTGTGGAAGAATAAGCTACCCAATCGGCGGTTGGATCTTTTTGTTCTTTGACCACCTCCTTTTTACCATATTTGAGCTGCGAACTATTGGCAGCATCAGCATCGCTGTAAGTGCTAGACGCTTTATCTTTAGCTTTTAGAACATACCAGCCGGTACCAGCTAGTAGCACCGCAATGAATAGAATTAACAGCACTTCCAAACTAATAAAGCCCTTTTTAGTTACACGCATTACATACCCCCTTATATTTCTTTTAAGCATATATGTTTTGAATCCTGCGGGCAATAAAGGGCGACCCCACCCAATTTTTTTAGACTATAGACAATCTGGAAGTCTGCGAAGATTCGGAAAAAATCGGGTGGGGTGATGCGAGGTAGTAGGCAGTAGAATATATTAGGTGAAGAGGATTGTATTCGTAGCTATTGCCGGCCTGACGGCTGTGAGTTTGTGGCTGATATTGGGTCGTCCACCGACAACGCCGCCGCGGCCGCCTGGACCAGCTACCGGCGATAGTTCTCAATCATCAACCCCTCAAGCGCTACTATCGCCGCCAACCCAATCAGCCGCGGCGGCTAGCGCCAAAAGCCAAACCCAAAAGGGCCAGACGGTAGTTACCACCTCTGACAAGGCCGCCGTCGAAGCCTACGTTGCCGAGCACGGTCTGCAAATCATCAATTCAACAGCCTTAACTGGCGGCCAAAGCTTATTGACGCTTGCCCAGCCGTCGGAAGATCCAGCTATCAAGCAACTTGCCAAAAGCGTACCTGGCACCAAAGTTGACAAAAATTACAGCGTCCGGCCAACTTTCATCCCAAATGATACTTACTACCTTTCGGACCAATGGGCGTTGCCGAAAATCTCGGCACCGTCAGCCTGGGATGTATATACCGGCAGTAGCTCGACAACTATCGCTGTTGTCGATAGCGGCATTTTGTTTTCGCAAACCATCAACTCAACCACCTATTCACATGCCGATTTTCCCGATTCCAAAAAATGGACCAATCCCGGGGAAACCGGCATGACCGCCCCCAACGATAGCTGCTGGACCGGCGTTGCTGTCGACAAATCGACCAACGGCTGTGACGACGATAATAACAGTCTAGTTGACGACTGGCAGGGCTGGGATTTTATGGGTGGCTTCCGTGGTAATTCCGGCTGTCCTAACTTTGGCTCGCCAGCTACATATCAGGACCCGGATGATCCGCAATATATCTTGCAAGATAACGAGCCGCAACCATACTCATGCGATAACCCCTTTAGTGAAACGCAGTTAAATAAAAATGATTCAAACGCCGATACGATAGGACACGGTACTGCTGTAGCATCAGTCGCGGCCGCGGCGACCAATAACGCCCAATTTATAGCCGGCCTTAACATCAATGCTAAACTGATGAATCTGCGAATTTTTGACGGCTACGGCAATGGTTATCTGTCGGATATAATCGCCGCCGTTGATTATGCCGCTGCTAAAGGCGCCAATGTCATTAACTTGAGCTTGGCTTTTAATGACTGTAGTAGCGGTTTTAGCATTTCGACCTTAGAATCTGCCTTAGCCAACGCCAAAGCCAGCGGCATCATTATTGTCGGGGCAGCTGGTAACGAGGGTCTGACATCGCCGGGCAGCGTTTGCTATCCGGCCAGCTCGCCGAATGCCGTAGCTGCCGGTGCTAGCGATGTTAATGACAATCGCGCTAGTTGGTCCAACTTTGGGCCGGAGCTCGATGTCGTGGCGCCCGGCCTTTCCGTTTTGGCAGATAATGCACCTTCGGCCGCCAACTCTAATGCTAGTGTCAACTTTTTTTCTGGCACTTCGCTTTCGGCTCCTTACGTTTCTGGACTGGCAGCCTTGCTGCGCGGTCTGGCGCCAGCTGCCAGTGCTGATGACATTGCCCGTTTTATAACGGCTCAAGCTGACAAAGTCGCCGGCATGGGCGGCGCCAACCGAACCGACAACTATGGTTACGGACGTATCAATGCTTGGCGCAGCCTGAAATTCGCCGTTGTTGGCCATGCCGATGGTACCTTGGTTAAACACCCGGATAGTCCGGCCGTCTATCTTGTTGAAGATGGCCAGCGCCGCTATGTGCCGCAAGCCCAGATATTCTTCAGCAACTGGAGTCATGTGGATTCACGGGTTAAAACCATAACGCCAATTGACTTAGCTTTGTCAAGCGCGGAGGATGTTGGCTGGCAAGAAGGCGCACTGCTAAAAGGTTCCGGTCCGGAAATCTACGCCCTGGAACTTAGCGGAGCAATTATGCAAAAACGTCATATAACTTCGCCGGTAGCTTATCAAAGCCTTGGTTATGATGACAATGACCGCATTAACGTGCCGGATTCGTTGCTGCCAGCCGGCAGCGGTGCCGATATTAATTTTGGCTCGCGCCATCCGCAAGGCACGCTAGTTCGGCAAACCGGTCAATTAGCGGTCTACCTTATTGACGCCGGCCAAAAACGCTACGTGCCTAATCCGGGTGTTTTGCAAAGTTTAAATAAAGGTAACTTTAAAGTTTTCCCGGCCACGGCCGCTGATTTAGCGCTAGCTGACGGCAACCTAGTTACACATGATGAGGGTACGCTACTTAGGGGCAGTGGATCACTGGCAGTTTATATAATTGATAATCAATCCAGTGTAGCGACCAAACGCCATATCTTGTCGCCGGAGGTTTTTACCATGCTAGGCTATAGCGGAAGCGATATTATCGATATACCCTCAGAACAACTCCCGGCCTCTAACGGTTCGGCCATTGATTAATAAAGAAGAAGCCTCGCGTTATCGCACTCCCATGAGGCTTTTGTGCAAAGCACTGCCCATGCATAAGCTAAATGTAGCAAGCAGCCTTTAAGCCTGCAGTGATTTTGCTCACAAATCAGTTCAGTCGTTGCTCGCCCGGTTCCAGTCTCAGACTAACATTGCCAAGTCTTTGGGCAGCCTTTCGTGTCGGATCTCGATCAAGCTCATAGACAACATGCGGTCCGTCACCATGGCGGTCAGCGACGACCCCGGTGCCTCGTAGAACATGGATACCAGTCCTTTCTAAAATGTCGTGTGCTCGAGTTCCGTCGCCGACTAGATCCTCAGTGTATAGACTGTAGACATGATTGACATGCTCAATCGAACCGTCAGAAGGATCGGTTTCTGCTGTTGCGAGAGTAGGCATAAAAACCTCTTTATTTAAAGATTAAACGCTATGCAATTAGCATTATCTGCCCAAATTTTCTAAAGTCAAGCCAACCTGACACTGCACCTAGTTGTTGGTGTCTGGGCGCTATCAGCCTACTTCATGGGCGGCGAAAAAACCATGCCCAAAATGACCGACAAAACCGACCAAGAAGAGTAGTTAATCCTAATTAATCTCCAGCCGTAGGCGGGATGACAAGTCGCTGCCATTGGGATTGACAGTTTCAAAAATAAGCATAACAATTACGGTTAAGATAATTAGCTATGACATTTCATCATAGAGTCAAACCCCACCATCACCTTGCCATCTGGATTCTGGTGGCCCTGTCCGTACTGATTGCCGGCCTTGTCTATAGCACTACCAGTTTAGATAAGGCTATTGCCGAACAAGGTCCATCCGAAAAAACCATGAAATTCTTTGGTTTTGATGAAGCTGATGAGGGCGGTAATTGGGCAATGCCGGAAGCTTGTAAAATGCAGGCCGAGCAAGATCTTATGCAGCAGCTGTCGGCCGATATGCAGTCTGTTAGTAATCAAATGAACACACTCAGCCAACAAAGTCAGGATCCTAATCTGACGGACGAACAGCGCCAAGCCAATCAACAAAAAATCCAGGAATTGCAAACTAAGCTTGCAGCACTGCAAGCCGAAATGGAACAGCTGAGTAAAACTTTCCAGAGTGGCCCAAGTGACGCCTGCAAAGCGGCCATAGTTAATCAAGCCCTAACCATGATGCAGGACATGTTGTCTAAAATGAACAATCGTTTCCCGGCAACTTTGACCAAAGTCGAAACAGTCGTGACTAAAGTAGAAAAGGCCATTCCAACTTTGAAGACGGCCGGTGTGCCCGCCGCCGACATTTCTAAGCTGGAGGCCGACGTGGCCAGTATCAAAGTGCAGCTCGGTGTTTTGCGCAGTTTTTTTGACAAGATGAAGACGTCTATGCAGAACTTCATCAATGAAGCTAAAGCCAATCCGGTGGCTGCCTTTGCCAGAATGCAGAATGGCAGTCTGGGCATGGACGATGCCAGCGCTAATCAAGCTGCCAACGCTGCCGACACCATGGTCAGCGCCTTTGAAGACATAGTTTCAATCCTTGATAAGGTAGAGGCTAAGGAGCAACAGTGATGGACATATCAAATTTTAATCCAACCCATTTTCATCCAACTCACAAGGCCAAAACTTGGATGTTGATTACCATTATTGTAGTTGCGGTAGGTGCCGGCGGCGTTTATTACTTCGCCAAAAAGACTTATGATTCCAAGCAAAGCCAGACTAAGCCAACTACTTCTCAACAGGAAACAACACAGGTGGCTACCAAACCGGCCGAACAGGCTAAGCAAGTCTCCGAAGAATTAAAGGCAGTTGATCTGGCCGAAATTAAAGCGGCCATCAAAGATATTAAAGATATAGTAGCCGCCTTCTAGCAGGACTTAAGTGCCGCGCTGGCCGGCGATTTATCAGAATAAAGTTACTTGTTCGCTCGAACTAGGAGCCAAACGTTCCTCGTCGGAAAAGACATGGACAGTACCATACTCTCCGTCATAACCGGGCTCGATGTGGAGCTGGCCGGCCCGCACGCGTCTGACGGCTTCGGCTATGGCCGGCGTGCTGGCGGCCTCAATTGATTTGATTGGTGTATCAAGCAATATAGTTAGTTCATCGCCAAAGGTTTGTATGAGGCTTTCATATTGAGCGGAAACTTTTTTGGTGCCGGTTTGAACGCCAAGCGCTTCGGCTATGATTTCTTCCAGTGGCACTAACGACCAATAGTCCGGCGCGCCGGCTGGCTTAAAATTGGCCGGTCGATCAGCTAGTTCTTCAACTCGTGATAAAACCCCAACCGTTACCCGCCGGCCGCAGTTAGGGCAGAGGCCTTTATTTTGTTTGGTTTCGGCTGGACTAAGACGGACATTATGAGCACTATGGCCATCAAAATGATACTTGCCTTCCTGCGGAAAAAACTCAATCGTGCCGAGCAGCTTAGTCGGACTGGCTGATCTTTGGCCGGCGCGACTGGGCGCTGCGCCACGCAAGGCATCGGCTATAGCGCTGTAGCTTAAATCACCGTCAAATTTGACAGCTTCACGACCGATTTTGGCCGCCGAATGGGCATCCGAGGAGGAGATTAGCGCCACATTATCCAACTGGCTCAAGCGCCAGTTCATTGGCGGGTCAGAGCTCAAACCAGTTTCAATGGCCAAGATTTTGGGAGTTAGTTCTTCAAAACATTCCTCCAAGCTATCAAAACCAGACATCGAGCCAAAGACGCTAAACCACGGCGTCCAAGCGTGAGCCGGTATGACCAGCGCTTGAGGATGGGCGCTAAAAGCCAACTCAGCCAACCTTTTGGCGGACAGGCCGGTAATTGGCCGGCCATCGCTGGACAGCTTGGCGCCATGGGTACTCAACATATCATTGAAAGCAGTGGCCGCCTCAAGCGTTGGCAACATAATAATGGTATGAATTCGTCGGCCTCTATCGCCTTGTCTATAAATACTGGAGATTTCGACACTCAAGATAAACCGGGTTGGATTGTCACCAGCCGCGTCCTTCAATATAAACAATCCTTTCTCGGGAGCCGGCGTCAAATAATGTTCAATCTCGGCCAACCACAGTGGGTGGGTGAAATCGCCAGTTCCAAGTAGTTTAATGCCTTTTTTGCGAGCGAACTCGTCAAGCAAGGGCAGAGTCAGATTTTTGGAAGTCGCCCTAGCAAACCGCGAGTGGATATGAAAGTCCGCGTAGTATGACCCCATCTCATATCTCCAATTCGTTAAGTGAGATGAGTTGGAGCGAAGCCGAAGGCAATATCAGGCGAGGAAGCGTATATGGAATATACGTTGACGAGCGGTATATTGCCTGCAGGCCGCTACGGATCATCGAAGCTGAAGGGAAGATATGAGATGGGGTCTTTGTCACACTTCTATTTTAAAGGAATCAGAATGGTTCCGCCCAGCAGACGGTTTTTTGTAAGTGAACAGCTACGATTTTGTGCATAGCCAGAATTCAACGCCTCGATGTCTTGACGCTACAGTCTCTACACTAAATTTTGCCTCGGAGATTAGATCCGGAATCCTGCCTTCCAAATTATCTTTGGCGCAGTTCATGCTTTCAAACCCGAGAAGCTCACCGAACCTGATCGAGGTTTTCAACCAAAAGCTCTTAGATTTTCCAAAGTCAGACAGTAAGAACCTACCGCCTGGCTTTAAGACCCGCCAGATTTCTTTGAGCGCTGCCCTTTTATCGGTAGTAGACATGTGGTGAAAGGCCAGACTGCTATTCACTGCATCAAAGCTATTGGTGGGGAAGGGCATGTCTTGGGCTGTTGACGCTATGAACTTAATATCAAGTTTTTTACGGTTGGCTTTTTTGTTGGCAACAGAGATTATTTTTGTATCTGGCTCAACGCCCATAATTGTTAATTTCGGCTCAACACTTTTGGCCAGAATCGCAAAAGTACCAGTACCTGAGGCTACATCCAAAACTATCTCGCCTCTTTGCGGCTGCAGCAGTCTATAAACTTTTGCCTGAAAATTTCTACCTAGTCCAATAAGATCTGCAGCCACGTCATAAACTGGCATATAGATTCCAACACCCAAGATTTTTGGCTGTCCTATTGTTTGATCTGACATTTTACAATTATGGCTCCGGAGGCCGGATTCGAACCGGCAACACTCGCCTTAACAGGGCGGCGCTCTACCGTTGAGCTACTCCGGAATGTAAATACATCAAGTATTATACCTTGTTGAAAACAGGTACGGATTCAATTTTTTTGCAAAAATTATTTAGCAATACCGATGCGACGGGCGAAACGGACAATGTCGGGCCACCAAACCAACACCGCTACGGCTAGCCAGACCAAACCGATTGTTACCGGATCGGCCGAATCAGCCAGAAATAGATAATTGTAACTCACCGCCACCAGCACGATGCCAAGTAAACGTCTTGCCATTTTAACCTCCATATAGTCTAATTTTCCGACAGTTTCGGTTTGTTGGCAA